>NZ_JAWOTS010000009.1:0-163720 GCF_033338975.1 Vibrio sp. Vb0349
AATGGAGGCGCCTCCCGGAGTCGAACCGAGGTCCACGGATTTGCAATCCGCTGCATAGCCACTCTGCCAAGGCGCCTCATTTGTGAATAAAGCTAAGCTTTTTCATCACCCTTTCGAGCCGTGCTCTCTTGGGTACGGGATGCATTCTACGGATTCGAGCGATCGAGTCAACACTATTTTTATTTTTTTAAATCGTTTGACTAGAATTTGTGCGAAAGACGATGGATTGCTTAGTTTTAATACTAAAAATCGCTTAAATACACTTGTTTATCATAAAACTTTGGCTACGCCTTACACTGCTGGCAGTGCGTTGCGTGCATTGAAGTATTAATAATCAGAAGACTCGCCTCTCTAAGACTCTCCAAGGACAAAAACAAGACTTAGATCACAAATGGAACTCTATCGAAGCAAAAGCCCCAGATACAAATTGCAAGCATGGCCGTTAACAAGCATTGAAAAGCGAGAGAAGCAAAAAATGCTGTAGATTGCCTTAGATACAAAAAAGCAGGCTACTAAGCCTGCTTTCTAACATCAGAATTTAATGGTGCTCTTCATTCAACAGATCGTCTTTCGCAGCAGCTAAATATTGAATCATTGACCAATATGTCAAGAAAGTTGCCACATACAAGGCCGCAAAGCCTAGCCAAACCATCCATTCATCGTAACGCCATATCAACACCCATAAGGCGAACATTTGCGAGACAGTTTTTACTTTGCCAACCCAAGATACCGCAACACTCGCTCGCTTACCGATTTCAGCCATCCATTCTCGCAATGCTGAGATAATGATTTCTCGCGCAATCATCGTTACCGCAGGAATGGTCACCCAAATTGAATGATAATGTTCCGTGATTAGAATCAATGCCGTTGCCACTAGCACTTTATCAGCGACAGGATCAATAAACGCGCCAAAACGAGAAGTTTGGCCAAGTTTACGGGCCAACATGCCGTCAAGCCAGTCAGTAAAACCCGCTACCCAAAACACCATTGCTGCTGCAAACGGTGCCCATGAATAAGGTAGATAAAAGACAACCACAAAAACAGGGATTAGGAACAGTCTAAGAAGAGACAGAATGTTCGGGATATTCAAACGCATTTTATTATTCTCTTACACATTGCGGCTTAATGTTGCGCGATTTTCCTTATTGTTTCAATGCTTGGAAAATAATTTCTGCTAAAGAGTGACTTATTCCCGGTACTTTGGCGATTTCTTCGACACTTGCACGTTTAAGTTCTTGTAACCCACCCATGTACTTGAGTAACGCCTGACGTCGTTTAGGGCCGATTCCCTCAATCCCTTCGAGTGCACTCGTACGTCTGGTTTTACCTCGCTTAGCACGGTGCCCCGCTATAGCATGGTTATGGCTTTCATCACGAATATGTTGAATAAGATGCAGCGCAGGAGCATCGCTTGGTAAATGAAACTCGTCCCCATCGACTGTAATCAGCGTTTCTAAACCTGGTTTGCGAGTAACGCCTTTTGCAATACCAATCATGATAGGACGCTTTGGCCAATCCCCCCAGTACTGCGAAATGATGTCATGCGCACGATTTAACTGACCTTTACCGCCATCGATAAAGATGATGTCGGGAATTTTCTCTACGTCCAATTGCTTCGAATAACGGCGCTCTAATGCCTGTCCCATCGCTGCGTAGTCATCGCCACCCGTAATGCCTGTGATATTGTAACGACGGTATTCCTGTTTAACGGGCCCTTCACTGTTGAACACCACACAAGATGCAATCGTACTTTCCCCCATAGTATGGGAGATATCAAAACACTCCATTCGAGCTATAGACTCCAACTCCAATGTTTCGCGAAGCGCATGAAAACGCTGATTAATCGTCATCTTGTGATTGATTTTGGTGGTAATCGCCGTTAGTGCATTCGTGTTCGAAAGCTTGAGATACCTTGCTCGGGAGCCAGTTGGCGACGTATGAAAATGAACCTTACGGCCTGCCACTTCACTTAACGCTTTCTGTATTGGCGCAATATCTTCTGCCAACTCTTGATTCAAAATAATACGAGAAGGAATTGTACGTGCTTCGTTATGGCTCAAATAGTATTGAGTCAGAAAACTATCGAACACTTCCTGCTGGCTTGTATTTTGTGGGATTTTCGGAAAATGGCTACGGCTACCAAGCAATTTACCTTGGCGTATCATCAGGATATGGATACACGCGATACCATTCTCCTGAGCAAACCCGAGTACATCCATATCATCCATGCTGTCTTCTGAGACGTACTGCTGCTCTTGAACACGTCTAATCGCTTGGATTTGATCGCGAAATTTAGCGGCATCTTCAAAGCGCAACTGCTGACTGGCATCTTCCATTTTCTCAATCAACTGTTTGAGTACTTGCTGATCTTTGCCTTGCAAAAACATGCGCACAAAGCCAACCAACTCTGCATATTCTTCATCAGAAATGATGGTATTAACGCATGGTCCTGCACAACGACCAATTTGGTACATCAAACATGGGCGCGTTCGGTTGGAATAGACAGTGTCTTCACACTGGCGCACAGGAAATATCTTTTGCAGCAAATGCAATGTTTCTCTTACTGCACCAGAATCTGGGTAGGGGCCAAAATATTCACCTTTGCGCTTCTTGGCGCCACGGTGGATAGAAAGCCGTGGGTGCTTATGACCGCTAATAAAGATATAAGGGTAAGACTTATCATCTCGCAGCAACACATTGTATTTCGGCAAATACTGCTTGATGTAGTTATGCTCTAGGATCAGCGCTTCTGTCTCAGTGTGAGTCACCGTGACGTCTATTTTGGCGATATTACTGACAAGCGCGCGAGTTTTCTCACTGTCTACTTTTTTTCGAAAGTAGCTTGAAAGGCGCTTTTTAAGGTCTTTGGCTTTACCTACGTAGATTACAACAGCTTCGGCGTTGTACATTCTGTAAACGCCGGGCTGATGAGTTACTGTCTTGAGAAAGGAAGCCGAATCGAAAGGAGGATTCACGCTAAAGGGTCTCGGTGTCCAGCATTCCGTGGCGAATCGCTAAGTGAGTTAACTCAACGTCACCATTAATGTCCAATTTACTAAAGAGTCGGTAGCGATAGCTGTTGACTGTCTTTGGACTTAAATTAAGTTGCTCAGAAATATCCGTTACCTTTTGGCCTTTGGTGATCATAAGCATGATCTGCAATTCACGTTCGGATAAGTCTTTAAAAGGGTTCTCAGAGGCTGGAGAAAATTGACTCAATGCCATCTGCTGCGCAATCTCTGGCGAGATGTAACGCTGCCCACTATTAACTACACGAATCGCATTCACCATTTCGTCAGGGCCAGCACCTTTGGTTAAATAACCAGACGCACCTGCCTGCATCACCTTGGTTGGAAACGGGTTTTCTGTATGAACGGTAAGTACGATGATTTTCACATCAGGATTCACGCGAAGAATTTTTTTAGTGGCTTCCAAGCCGCCAATTCCTGGCATGTTCATGTCCATTAAAACGACGTCAGCATGATTACTGCGACACCATTTTACTGCATCTTCACCGCTGTCAGCTTCTCCTGCTACGTTCATTCCACGGACGTCTTCAATAATACGTCGTATCCCTGTGCGAACCAGCTCGTGATCATCTACAAGGAAAACATTTATCAAACTTGTATCTCCACACTTTGTATTGGTTCTGCACCCACATAACCATTATTTGTTAAATGTGGATATCAGTATGACTGCCTATATACTAACGTAATCGACAAAAAATTGCTTTCTATGAATATGTGCTGAAACGCAAACTTTAGCAAGAACTTATTCATAAACCACTCTATTATTTTAGAGCGTGATGAGCAGAACCGAAATCTAAGAAAAGACAATTAACAACATTAAGTACAATAAATCAAGTAACTAGGTTTCATATTGCCCAGAGAAACACGCTATAACTTAAAATGACACTGTCCCTCTTGCACCAAAGACTAACTTGTAATCACTAATTCCAGCAAAAATTTGAGACGCTTTCTTTACTGGTTATTTTTACAGTTCTTAGTGTTAAACTAACGTTCTTCAAGTTTTCTAAGGTTTCTCACATTTGAATATCCAACAAGGCTTTCTGCTTACTCGACAGGCACGAGACATCAAAGGTCAAACTCAAATCGAGTTGTGGCTTTCGACAGAAGCAGGTCCTACTCAGTTACTTATTAATGGTGAGAAGCCAGTATTTTTCATCGCTCAGAAACACTCAGAGCAAGCAAAGACACTCGCACGAGAAAAAAACATATTCGTCGACATCCGCCTTTTGGATCTCAAAACGTTTGAACATACGCCTCTTGCTGCCTGCTATACCAATGTAACCAGAGACGCTCTCGCACTCAAAGACACATTCGCTCAAAAAGATATCACTACGTATGAAAGTGATATTCGCCTCGCCGATCGCTACCTAATGGAGCGTTTTATCAAAGGCAGTATCGAGTTTACAGGCAATGTGACTCGCACCAATGGCTACCAACGCGTCCAGAGCGCAAAATGCCGTTCGGGGCAATATGAGCCGAAGTTAAACGTTGTCTCGCTAGATCTAGAATGCTCTGAGAAAGGCATTCTTTACTCAATCGGATTAGACAGCGTCATGGATTCCCGCGTTATCATGATCGGAGAACCAGAACCTTCGGAGACACCGATACAATGGGTTAAGGATGAAAAAGCGCTTCTAGAAGCACTCATCGTTTGGTTTAAACAATTCGACCCCGATGTCATTGTCGGTTGGAACGTCATTGATTTTGACTTTCGTCTACTACACAAACGAGCAGAATGGCACAACATGAAGCTAATGCTTGGTAGAGCAGACCAAGCCAGCTTTTTCAGAAGTTCATCTCAAAGCCAACAAGGGTTTATTTCCATTCCCGGGCGAGTTGTAATGGACGGTATCGATACGTTAAAAACGGCGACTTATCACTTTCGGTCTTGGTCATTAGAGTCTGTATCTCAAGAACTCTTGGGGGAAGGGAAAGAAATCCACAACGTTCATGACCGTATGGATGAAATCAATCGTATGTACCGCTCCGACAAACCATCGCTGGCTAAATATAACTTACAAGACTGCGTGTTGGTGAACAAGATTTTCAATCACACTCACCTGCTCGACTTTGCAATTGAACGCTCTCGCCTCACTGGTGTAGAACTGGATCGTGTCGGTGGCTCGGTAGCGGCATTCACTAACTTATACATGCCGCAAATACACCGCGCAGGCTATGTTGCCCCGAACCTACACCCAGAAAATTGGATTGCGAGCCCCGGCGGTTACGTGATGGACTCCATCCCTAACCTATATGATTCTGTTTTAGTATTGGATTTTAAGAGTCTATATCCATCGATTATTCGCTCTTTCTTGATTGATCCTATGGGTTTAGTTGAGGGGTTATTGCTCGATATTGGAAAAGAAGAAAATCAGGCTGTACCTGGCTTTCGCGGTGGGCAGTTCCATCGTACGAAACACTTTTTACCAGAAATGATTGAAAAGCTTTGGGCAGCACGTGATGTTGCAAAGAAGAACAATGAAAAAGCTTTTTCTCAGGCAATCAAAATCATCATGAACTCCTTTTATGGCGTACTGGGCTCATCGGGATGTCGTTTCTTTGATACTCGGTTAGCTTCTAGTATTACCATGCGCGGACATGAAATCATGAAGCAAACTAAGGTGCTGATTGAGGAGCAAGGATATCAAGTGATTTACGGCGATACGGATTCCACATTCGTGTCGTTGAATCGACCATACAGTCAAGTAGAAGCTGACGCTGTTGGAAATCAATTAGTTGATTACATCAACTCTTGGTGGCAAGAACACCTGCGTTCTGAGTACAACCTAACATCTATGTTGGAAATCGAGTATGAAACCCATTATCGCAGATTCCTTATGCCAACGATTCGTGGCGCAGAAACTGGCTCGAAAAAGCGCTATGCGGGTTTAATCGGTGAAGGAGAGCAAGAACGGATTGTATTTAAAGGGTTAGAAAGTGCCCGTACTGACTGGACCTCGTTAGCACAGAAATTTCAAAATACACTCTATAGCATGATTTTCCATGGTGAAGATCCAAGCGACTATGTCCGAGAGATGGTTGAGAAAACTAACAACGGTGAATTTGATGAACAGTTGGTGTATCAAAAGCGACTGCGAAGAAAACTGCATGAGTATCAGAAGAACGTCCCGCCACAAGTGCGTGCAGCTCGTTTAGCCGATGAGATAAATGCCAAGCTTGGCCGCCCATTACAGTATCAAAACAAAGGGCGAATTGAATACATTATTACCGTGAACGGCCCTGAACCTTATGAGTACCTCAATAGCCCGATTGATTATCAACATTACATTGATAAACAACTCAAACCCGTTGCAGATGCGATTCTCCCTTTCATTGGGACGGATTTTGACAGGCTTTCAGCGCCACAAATGGGGTTGTTTTAGCCGATACGAAACTCTGTTTTCTGGTACTGTTTGACTAACCAATCACCAAACGCATCAATTAGCCCGATAACAGAACGCTTGGGAATACCCCGGCCAGAAAGTAAAATTTCTAGCCGCTCGATCTCAAGCTGCTTTTCAGGATGATAAGTTAAGAATACCTTGCCACATTGTATAGGGTCATCAAACCAACGTTTATCTCGATACATCACCAAAGAGTATGACGCTCTTAGTAACTTTTTAGCAATCACTCGCTGGGCGGCCACCTGCTCTTCTATCGTCTTCGCTTGTACGATTTTTTTGCGATACACCGTAATCCAATCTTCCACATCCATATTCCAGTGCTTAGCAATTTCCCAACTTGGGACGTAATCACCGAAGCAGTCTGCTAGATCATCACCATAAACACAGACACAGCAATGCTTAAGCATAAAGCCCCAAGTAAAAATACTATCTAAATTAGCCACTTCGCTCACTAAGGCTGTACGGACCGATACACCATTAACGTGAGGGTAACTCTGCTGCGCACGCCACTTAATTGTGTTGAGCAAAGTCGCGCGATTGTGCTCAAAGGATGATTGAGTAACGACAACCAAGTCTAAGTTCGACTTCCCAACGATCGCTGTTTTGCGAGCAACACTACCGTATACATAAACGCTGTGTAAGTTTTGCCCCAGTCCACCTTTGAGACAAGCGGTGACTTCCCTAATTAAAGACGCAAACTCTGGTTGAAATGGTTGTTTAGGATCGATAACAGGCAGAGACATGACTTAAAACGTGTTCTCAGATGGTTCAAGAAGTTGGACTATATGTTCTCTTAGCCGACTCACTGAATCAAGTCCATTCAGGTGTTTAGTCATGGGAGTAACAACAAATTTCTGCAATGAATTTTAATGCTAGGCGGCTAACTTAGCGCTATAATCACCGAGTTTTGCTTAATAAGTATGAATAGGAATATACAATGCCAAAGGCAAGTGAAATCAAAAAAGGCTTCGCAATCGAGTCTAATGGTAAAACTCTTCTCGTTAAAGACATCGAAGTAACGACTCCTGGCGGTCGTGGCGGCGCTAAAATCTACAAAATGCGTTGTACAGATCTAAACACGGGCGCACGTGTAGATGAACGTTACAAGTCTGATGACGTTGTTGAAACGGTAGAAATGAACAAACGTGCAGTTGTGTACTCATACGCTGACGGCGATGAGCACATCTTCATGGATAACGAAGACTACTCACAATACACATTCAAGCACAATGAAGTTGAAGACGACATGCTGTTCATCAACGAAGATACACAAGGTATCCACATTATCCTTGTTAACGGTGCTGCAGTGGGTATTGAACTACCATCTTCTGTTGAGCTAGTGATTGAAGAAACTGACCCTTCAATCAAAGGTGCTTCTGCATCTGCTCGCACTAAGCCAGCACGCTTCGCTTCAGGTCTTGTCATCCAGGTTCCTGAGTACATTGCAACTGGTGACCGTGTTATCATTAACACAGCTGAACGTAAATACATGAGCCGAGCATAAGCATGTCTGATTTGATTTCTTACGACGACGTCATCGACGCAGCGTACGACATTTTCCTTGAGATGGCTCCGGATAACCTAGAGCCTGCTGACGTGATTCTGTTTACTGCGCAATTTGAAGATCGTGGTGCCGCAGAACTTGTTGAAACCGGTGATGACTGGGTTGAACATGTTGGCTTCGAGATCGACAAAGAAGTATATGCAGAGGTTCGTATCGGCCTAGTAAATGAGGAAAATGACGTTCTTGATGACGTATTTGCTCGTATGCTAATCAGCCGAGACCCTGAACATAAGTTCTGCCATATGCTTTGGAAACGCGATTAACGTTTCTTCATCATGAACAAAAATACCAGCCTAGTGCTGGTATTTTTTTATCTGTTGTTTTTGTTTAGCTGAGATATTTGTTTATCCAAAGCACCCTGCTCTATATCGGCTTTAGATCCTTTTGTTATGTAACAGATAAGAAAAAGGCTTGCCGAATTGGCAAGCCTTTCTGATGTTTTGCTATCGATTAACGATGCTTGTTACGTGCGCCTTGGTCACCAGCAGCCTTCTTCGGCTTACGACGAGAAGGGTTGTTGCTGCGGCCTTTTGGCGTGTTAACACGCTCTTCATGGCGCTTAACTGCGCGACGAATTTTTTGGCTGCGTGCACGCTCACGTTTGCGTGACGTGTTGTCTTTGTTCAGATCAAGCATGGTTTCTTTCTCTGGACGAAGCTCTACAAGCTCACGCAAGTAGTTTACTTCTTTCAGGTCAAGCTCCATCCAACCGCCACGAGGCAGTTTCTTGTCTAAGAAGATGTCGCCGTAACGAACACGTTTCAGACGGCTAACGGTACACTCTTGCGATTCCCATAGTCGACGAACTTCGCGGTTACGACCTTCGTTGATAACAACGTAAAACGTGTGGTTCATGCCTTCACCACCCGCGTAAACAACATCTTCAAAGCGAGCTAAACCGTCTTCCAGTTCAACACCTTTGACTAGATTACGAACTTTCTGTTCAGTTACTTCACCGAACACACGTACTAGGTATTCACGTTCAACTTGGCGGCTTGGGTGCATTAAGCGGTTCGCCAGTTCACCATCCGTTGTGAAAAGTAGAAGACCAGAAGTGTTCGCATCCAGACGACCAACTGAAATCCAACGAGAGCCACGAATTTTTGGCAGACGATCAAAAACAGTACGACGACCTTCTGGATCGTGACGAGTACACAGTTCACCCTCAGGTTTGTAGTACGCAAGTACACGACAAATCACTTCTTCTTGAATCTTTGCAGAGACAATGTGACCATCGATACGAACTACGCTGCTCTCGTCTTCAAGTCTTTCACCAAGCTTAGCGACTACACCGTTCACGCTAACGCGACCAGATTTAATTAACGATTCAATCTCACGACGAGAACCGTGACCAGCACGTGCTAATACTTTTTGTAACTTTTCGCTCATTTATCTACCTATGTGTCGTCTTCACAGACGTCTAGACCAGGATTGGTCTGCATTTTGCTATTTACCCATTTCAGTGGGATTTTTCGGTCGGACATTATACGTAACTTTCTTAGTTAATGTAAGCTAAATCGGCGCCATTCTCCACACCAAAATTCACTTCAAAAATGACCGAAATATTTGTCCTATTCTGCAACTTTTTTACTACTTAATGCAGGCATTGCTCAACGAGAATCCCACTAATATCGGTCTTCCTGAACCACTTTAACCACGCGGTACCTGATAAAATTGTCAGGGTTACAACAATAACCACTTGGGGTGTGTTTACTGTTCGTATTGCTGGAAAGCAACGAAGAATAAGCCGTCCCTGTTTGCTGCTAAGTAATACCAATCACCGCAGACAATGAGCGCTCATAGCAAAACAAGGTCGTGGGTAACAAGACAAAAATTGTCTTTAAGTCATTAGTTCACATCAAAAATAACACTAATGCTATCGTGTACTCTGACTCTCTAGGTTCGCTCTGCACTCTCGGCGATTGGCATAAATCAGACAAAAAGGAATAGAACAATGTCTATGCTAAATCTCGACCTAAATTGGATTTTTGGGACATCTCAAGATGACGATATGACAGGCACAAAAGGCTCTGAAACAACCGATATCTTCTTCGGCTTCTGTGGTGATGATAAGTTTGTAGGATACGGAGGTAATGATATTGTCTTCGGTGGCTGGGGAGATGATACCTTGCTTGGTGGCCGAGGTAACGACTTTGTTTCTGGCGGCTTTGGAAACGATTTCCTATCCGGCGGATTAGGAAACGACAAACTCTTTGGTGGCTGCGGCGACGACACAATTTTTGATTATTCAGGCAACAACTACTTGAGTGGTGGCTGGGGTAACGACACGCTCGTTGTTGGTGATGGTGAATCAGTACTGAGCGGTGGCTGTGGAGACGACACCTTCGTGCTTACAAACCGCCTGGCTATTGGTGTACCTGATCAGCCAGTGTCTTCCAACGATATTGATGTTAAAGCCGACATTGTCGATTTTAATATTTTCCATGACAAACTTGTCTTTGATATGGGCCGAGACACTGATAACGATGGCATTCGAGATACGTTCTTGGATTCAGCGGATGATCTGACTTTATCTTACAATGAATGTGGCTGGGCAGTATTCTCAAGTGATGAATACAATGTTGAAGTGACACTAAACGGTGTGAGCTCTGCATACATCAACTATGCAGAACAAAATGGTATCGACATTTTCGATTTCGCTTAACCTCAATCAGTTAAGTTCAATGAGATATTCGATATGACAACTAAAATAGGAGGCGCGATGCCTCCTATTTTGTTTGACGGTGGTGTGCGTCTACTATTCGAATGGTGCAGGGTCACCAGATCCCAAACGAACCACAACAGGTTCACCTTCGCTAAAGTCAATTACAGTCGTAGGTTGTTCACCTAAGTAACCGCCATTAAGAATCACATCAACCGCATGTTCTAGTTTATCGCGAATATCCTCTGGATCAGATTCTGTTACGTCACTGCCAGGTAGAATCAACGACGTAGACATCATCGGCTCACCTAATGCTTCCAACAAGTCCAAGGCAATTTGATTGTCTGGAACACGGATACCGATGGTCTTACGTTTTGCATTCATCAAACGACGCGGCACCTCTTTTGTGCCTTTGAAGATGAAGGTGTAAGGACCTGGTGTGTTATTTTTCAGCAGTCGGAATGCAGAGTTATCCACTCGCGCATAGAGAGAAAGCTCCGACAAATCACGACACAGTAAAGTAAAGTTATGCTTATCATCCAGACGACGAATCTGACAGATTCGTTCCAGTGCCTGTTTGTTCTCCAACTGACAGCCAAGTGCGTACCCTGAATCAGTAGGGTAAACCACAACGCCGCCGTTACGAATGATTGCTACTGCTTGATTAATCAAGCGAGCCTGTGGGTTTTCTGGGTGAACGTAAAAAAACTGGCTCATTGTAATTCCTCATTATCGAGCCTCTCGGCTCTATATTTTTATGGGTTCTCGACTTCGTATTACTGAGTATTATTCAACGAAGGATCTATTCCCCAATCTTTCCAAACTGGTTCGACGCCAGCAGGCAACCATAGGTTCCTTCCTAGCTCCATCCACGGTGATGGGTAGTGAAAATCACTGCCTTGAGAGGCTAATAGTTTGTATTGTATAGCATAATCAGCCAAGTTGCGCCTTTCTTGTTGCGCTTGCTGTGGCTGTGCAACTTCCATCGCATCACCACCTGCTTCGACAAACGCTGCTAGAAGACGCTTAATCCACTTCGCTGTCAACTTATATCTGCCAGGATGCGCTAATACCGCCATTCCACCAGCCGCATGGATAGCATCAACCGCATCCTTCATCGAACACCAATTCGGTGGTACATAACCTGGGTTATTACGCGTTAGGTATTTTTTAAACACCATTTGCATGGTTTTTGCGTAACCATTATCTACCAACCATTTCGCGAAATGCGCTCTTGTCACTGGAGCATCACCGGCGATTTGCCTTACCTCTTCAAGCACACCTACTCGAGTTGCTTTTTGTAGTCGCTCTGCAATTAACTCAGATCGTGTTATGCGATGCTGCTTCTGCTGTTCTATGAGGGCAGATAATTGTTCATTTTCCGGATCAATATTCAGGCCGACAATATGAATGTCTTTGTTTTGCCAGACGGTCGATATCTCAATGCCATTGATGATTTTTATCGGCAAATTATTATCTTGAACGTATTGCTTAGCTAACGCCAAACCGTCAACCGTATCGTGATCAGTGATCGCCAAAACCTCGATATCAAAACTCAGCGCCCTTTCCACTAAATCTTTAGGTTCTAACCGACCGTCCGATGCAGTGGTGTGACTATGTAAATCAATTCTCATATTTTTATCGTTTTAATGCCGTTTTGGGGTTGACTTTTTACTCTCGCACTAGTTAACTAGTACACAAATACAAAGTACGTAATTTAAGGTTCACCATGTTACAAGAATTTAACCAAAACCAAAAAGCGAAAGTTGCGGTTTGTCTTAATAAGGCAAACTCATCAGATCTTGCTTGGTGGCGCACTTGGACTAGTTCTTGGTGGGCAAACGTATACTTCTAGTTTATAGAACCAAACGTTGTAAAGCCCGCTACTTAAGCGGGCTTTTTTGTTTTGTTGCTCATTTCACATTCAACTGCCTAAACATTAATCGAATATAGCCAACTCTAGATTGGGAGAACGTTTGCTTTATGCGACTATGTACGGCAGGAAGATTTAAACAGCCACAAGGAGGTCTTGTGAACAAGGCCATTGAAATTAAGAAACTTGGACAGCTTGAAGTGCTAACGGCTTCCGTCCCTTATACTCAAGACCCGACTCGCTTGTTCCACACACTATGTGAGAACAAAACTGACAGCCTATTGCTGGAATCTGCTGAGATCGATTCAAAGCAAAATTTAAAATCCCTGCTGATCGTAGATTCAGCGGTTCGCATTGTTTGCTTCGGCCATACCGTTAGCATGCACGCCTTGACCAATAACGGTAAAAACCTACTGTCTCACCTAAATCAGAACATCCGCGGTGACGTTGAGAGCAAGTTCGATGGCGAAACGCTAACTTTGGAGTTTAACCAGCCATGCGACACGTTAGATGAAGACTCTCGACTACGTGAAGCTTCTTCTTTCGATGCGCTGCGTTTAGTTCAGCATAGTTTTGATATTTCACAGCAAGACAAACACGCGATTTTCCTTGGTGGTCTGTTTGCCTACGACTTAGTCGCAAACTTCGAGCCGCTTGGTAATGCCGAAGCAACAAATCAGTGTCCAGATTACGTTTTCTACGTCGCGGAAACACTACTTGTTGTCGACCATCAAACGGAATCTTGCCAGCTTCAAGCGACGTTGTTTGTTGATGGTTCAGAGAAAACAGCGTTAGAGACTCGTATTGCAGAAATTAGCGCCCAGTGTGCAGCGCCAAAACTGTTGCCGAGTGCAGAGCAAATAACAGATGTAACGGTAGAACCTAGCGTGTCTGATGCAGACTTCTGCCAAACCGTTCGCGACTTAAAAGAGTTCGTAGTGAAAGGCGATGTATTCCAAGTTGTACCGTCTCGTAGATTCACTCTACCTTGTCCTTCTCCACTGGCGGCTTATAAAGAACTGAAACAAAGTAACCCAAGCCCTTACATGTTCTACATGCAAGATGAGCTGTTCACTCTGTTTGGCGCATCACCAGAAAGCGCGCTTAAGTATGAAACCGATACCAACCAAATTGAAATCTACCCAATCGCAGGCACTCGTCGCCGCGGTAAGCGCCCTAACGGCGAGATTGATTTCGACCTAGATAGCCGCATCGAACTTGAACTGCGTACCGACATGAAAGAAAACGCAGAGCACATGATGTTGGTTGACTTAGCACGTAACGACGTTGCTCGTATTGCTCAAGCTGGCACCCGCCACGTAGCTGACCTACTAAAAGTCGACCGCTACAGCCACGTAATGCACTTGGTATCTCGTGTGGTTGGTCAACTGCGTGAAGACCTAGACGCGCTGCACGCATACCAAGCATGTATGAACATGGGCACGCTCACTGGTGCACCAAAGATTCGTGCAATGCAGTTGATTCGCGACGTAGAAGGCGCACGACGCGGTAGCTACGGCGGTGCTGTGGGCTACCTTACCGGCGAAGGAACATTAGATACTTGTATCGTGATCCGCTCAGCGTACGTTGAGAACGGCATTGCTCAAGTTCAAGCTGGTGCTGGCGTGGTGTTCGACTCTGACCCGCAAGCGGAAGCAGACGAAACGCGCGGCAAAGCACAAGCGGTAATCTCTGCTATCCAAGCAGCGCATAAGTCACAATAAGGAATAGGGTTCAGAGATGGCTAATATCATTTTTATCGACAACTTTGACTCGTTCACCTACAACCTTGTGGATCAATTCCGCTCCCTAGGTCACTCAGTCAAGATTTACCGAAACAACATCCCAGCAGAAACCATTGAACAAGCGGTAAACGAGCTTGAAAACCCAGTGGTCCTGCTCTCACCAGGCCCAGGCGCACCGTCAGAGGCAGGCTCAATGCCGGAGCTTATCCAACGCATGAAAGGCAAAGTGCCGATGATCGGTATTTGTCTTGGTCACCAAGCGATTGTTGAAGCGTACGGTGGCACCGTTGCAGGCGCGGGCGAAATCATTCACGGTAAGGTCTCTATGATGGAGCACCAAAACCATGCGATTTACCAAAACCTACCATCACCACTTGCGATTGCACGTTACCACTCGCTGGTTGCGACCAAGGTTCCTGAGAACCTAACCATCACAGCAGAAGTGGATGACTTGGTAATGTCTGTTGTACATGAAGAAGATAAAGTTTGCGGGTTCCAGTTCCACCCGGAATCTATTATGACGACCTACGGAGCAACACTGTTGGCCAATGCCATTGAATGGGCACTAGAAGAACAAACTTCAGCGAACCCACTCACTGCTTAAAAAGCACTTGGCACATAAGAAATTTAGGAGAGGAAATATGGAAGCAATCATCAACCCTATTATTACCAAACTGTACGAGCAAGAATCGCTTACTCAGGAAGAGAGCCAACAGCTATTCGACATCATTATCCGTGGGGAACTAGACCCAATTTTAATGGCATCAGCACTGACTGCACTAAAAATCAAAGGCGAGACACCGGACGAAATTGCAGGCGCAGCGAAAGCACTGCTGGCAAACGCAAACCCATTCCCTCGCCCAGATTACGATTTCGCAGATATCGTAGGTACTGGCGGCGACGGTCACAACACCATCAATATTTCAACCACTGCGGCGTTTGTTGCTGCAGCATGTGGTCTAAAAGTAGCGAAACACGGTAACCGCAGCGTTTCGAGCAAATCGGGTTCTTCTGACCTTCTTGATTCATTTGGTATCAACCTAGCTATGAGCGCAGACGATACGCGCAAAGCGGTAGACAATATCGGTGTTGCTTTCCTATTTGCACCTCAGTACCACGGTGGTGTGCGACATGCGATGCCAGTGCGTCAAACCATGAAAACACGCACTATCTTTAACATTCTTGGCCCACTGATTAACCCTGCTCGTCCAAACATCGAATTGATGGGCGTTTACAGTGAAGAACTGGTTCGTCCTATCGCAGAAACCATGCTACAAATGGGTATGAAGCGCGCAGCTGTAGTACACGGCAGTGGCTTGGACGAAGTAGCAATTCACGGTGAAACAACCGTTGCCGAGATCAAAGACGGTAAGATCACAGAATACAAACTAACGCCTGCAGACTTCGGTCTAGAAGCGCACCCGCTAGAAGCGATCAAAGGTGGCGATCCTGAAGAAAACAAAGCGATCATTACCAACATTCTGACGGGTAAAGGTACAGACGCGCAATTGGGCGCAGTGGCAGTAAACGTTGCTCTGCTAATGCGTCTATTCGGCCACGAAGATTTAAAAGCCAACACGCAACAAGCGATTGAGGCAATGAATTCAGGCAAGGCGTACCAATTGGTACAACAACTTGCCGCACACGCTTAAGGAATTGAAGAAGATGACTGACTTCAACACTCAGCAAGCTGACAACCTGTCTGAACACGTTTCTAAGAAAGAAGCAGAAATGGCAGAAGTACTGGCGAAAATTGTCCGCGACAAATATCAGTGGGTAGCAGACCGTAAGGTGTCTCAACCGCTAAGCACATTTCAGTCTGATTTGCTTCCATCGGACCGCAGCTTCTACGATGCTCTGAGTGGCGAAAAGACGGCATTCATCACCGAATGTAAGAAGGCATCTCCTTCTAAAGGTTTGATTCGTGATCACTTCGACTTGGATTACATTGCATCGGTTTACAACAACCACGCAGATGCAATTTCAGTCCTAACAGACGAGAAGTACTTCCAAGGTAACTTTGACTTTCTTCCTCAAGTGCGTGGTCAAGTCAAACAACCGGTTCTGTGCAAAGACTTCATGGTAGATACCTACCAAGTTTACCTAGCACGTCATTACAGTGCTGATGCTGTCTTGCTAATGCTGTCTGTCCTCAATGATGAAGAGTACAAAGCGCTAGAAGAAGCAGCACACAGCCTGAACATGGGCATCCTGACCGAAGTGAGCAACGAAGAAGAGCTTCATCGTGCAGTTAAGCTAGGCGCACGCGTTATCGGCATTAATAACCGTAACCTTCGCGACCTAAGTACTGATTTGAATCGTACTAAAGAACTGGCACCGACAATTCGCGAATTAGCACCAAACGCAACCGTGATTTCAGAGTCTGGCATTTATACGCATCAACAAGTTCGTGATTTAGCGGAATACGCAGACGGCTTCTTGATTGGTAGTTCGCTGATGGCGGAAGACAACCTTGAACTTGCAGTACGTAAAGTGACGTTAGGCGAAAACAAAGTGTGTGGCTTAACGCATCCAGATGACGCAGCAAAAGCGTATCAATCTGGCGCAGTATTTGGTGGCCTGATTTTTGTCGAGAAGTCGAAGCGTGCGGTTGACCTTGAAGGTGCTCGCTTAACCATGAGCGGTGCTCCACTGAATTACGTTGGCGTTTTCCAAAATCACGATATCGATTTTGTTGCTTCTGTCGTGACCTCTTTGGGTTTAAAAGCAGTGCAGCTGCACGGTCAAGAAGACCAAGCTTACGTTAATCAGCTAAAAGCAGAGCTACCAGCATGTGTTGAAATCTGGAAAGCTTACGGTGTGACAGATGCGAAGCCAGAACTGCTTTCGGACAACATTGACCGTCACCTATTAGATGCGCAAGTTGGCACTCAAACAGGTGGAACCGGACAAGTGTTCGACTGGTCACTGATCGGCGACCCAAGTCAAATTATGCTAGCGGGCGGACTGTCGCCAGAAAATGCTCAACAAGCAGCGACACTAGGTTGCTTGGGATTAGATTTAAACTCTGGTGTAGAAAGCGCACCAGGCAAAAAAGATTCACAGAAGTTGCTTGCGGCATTCAGCGCCATTCGCAACTACTAAAGCTGGATATCAGCTAAAAAATTTAAAGCTATTCGTAGCGAAAAATACGAGAAGGAATATAACGATGGCAAAACTGAATGCCTACTTTGGCGAATACGGCGGTCAGTACGTTCCGCAAATTCTAGTTCCAGCATTGGAGCAACTAGAGCAAGCGTTTATCGACGCGCAAGAAGATCCAGAATTCCGTAGTGAATTTATGACCCTTCTGCAAGAGTATGCGGGCCGCCCAACGGCTTTGACTCTAACTCGTAACCTAACCAAAGGTACGAAAACCAAACTGTACCTAAAACGTGAAGACCTACTTCACGGTGGCGCGCACAAGACCAACCAAGTGTTAGGTCAAGCGCTGCTTGCGAAACGCATGGGTAAAAACGAAATCATCGCAGAAACAGGCGCAGGCCAACACGGTGTTGCAACCGCACTAGCGTGTGCACTACTTGGCCTTAAGTGCCGCGTTTACATGGGTGCAAAAGACGTTGAGCGTCAAAGCCCGAACGTATTCCGTATGAAGCTAATGGGCGCAGAAGTCATTCCTGTCCACTCGGGTTCAGCGACACTTAAAGATGCATGTAACGAAGCGCTGCGCGACTGGTCTGCAACTTATGAAGACGCGCACTACCTACTAGGTACAGCGGCAGGTCCTCACCCATTCCCAACCATCGTGCGTGACTTCCAACGCATGATTGGTGAAGAAACGAAGAATCAGATTTTGGCACGTGAAGGTCGTCTTCCTGATGCGGTTATCGCATGTGTGGGCGGTGGTTCAAACGCGATTGGTATGTTTGCTGACTTCATCGAAGAAGAAAGCGTTCGCCTAATTGGTGTTGAGCCAGCAGGTAAAGGTATCGATACTGACCAGCACGGCGCCCCACTTAAGCATGGTAAAACAGGCATCTTCTTCGGTATGAAAGCGCCATTGATGCAAGATCCAAACGGTCAAGTAGAAGAGTCTTACTCGGTATCTGCTGGCCTTGATTTCCCTTCAGTTGGCCCACAACACGCACACCTAAACGCAATTGGCCGTGCTGAATACGACAACGTGACAGACGATGAAGCACTAGAAGCATTCCAAGAGATTGCACGCCATGAAGGCATCATCCCTGCTCTTGAATCTTCTCACGCACTGGCTCATGCACTGCGTATGGCTCGTGAGAACCCAGAGAAAGAACAATTATTAGTCGTTAACCTATCAGGTCGTGGTGACAAAGACATCTTCACCGTACACACCATCTTAGAAGAAAAAGGAGCAATCTAATGAGCCGTTATGAGAAGATGTTTACGCGCCTAAACGAAAAGAACCAAGGCGCATTTGTACCGTTCGTAACGGTTTGCGATCCAAACGCCGAGCAGTCTTACAAAATCATGGAAACACTGGTCGAGTCTGGCGCAGATGCACTTGAACTTGGTATTCCATTTTCAGATCCTCTTGCGGATGGCCCGACCATCCAAGGCGCTAACATTCGTGCGCTAGATTCAGGCGCAACACCGGATATCTGCTTCGAACAAATTGGTAAGATCCGAGCTAAGTACCCAGAGCTACCTATTGGTCTTCTGATGTACGCGAACCTTGTTTACTCTCGTGGTATCGAAAACTTCTATGAGCGTTGTGCAAAAGCAGGCATCGATTCTGTTTTGATTGCAGACGTACCAACTAATGAAAGTGCCGAGTTCGTTGCTGCTGCAGAGAAGTTTGGTATTCACCCGATCTTCATCGCACCACCAACGGCAAGTGACGAAACACTGAAGCAAGTATCAGAGTTAGGTGGCGGCTACACTTACCTACTATCTCGTGCAGGCGTTACTGGCGCAGAAACCAAAGCAAACATGCCTGTAGGTCATATGCTGGATAGACTGAACCAATTTGATGCGCCACCAGCACTACTTGGTTTTGGCATCTCAGAGCCTGCACAGGTGAAACAAGCACTAGAATCTGGCGCCGCTGGTGCAATTTCTGGTTCAGCCGTGGTCAAAATCATTGAAGCGAACGTTGATCAGCCACAAATTATGCTCGACAAGCTAGGTGAATTCGTTTCTGCAATGAAAGCTGCCACTCAAAAATAATTTCAGTTTGATATGACACAACAACGCCCGCTTAACATTATGTTTAGTGGGCGTTTTCTTACTATCGCGTTTATACCACGTCATTTTTTGTTCAACGCCCGCACTTTCCAAATCTATCTCAAGCAGAGCACTCAAAGAGTGTTAAGCTTGGGTCACTTAACTAACTCAATAAAGCAATGTGCAGTAAGGTTGCTACATGGAAGAAGTCAAAACACTGCTAGCCAAATGTCCTGTACTATCAGGGCTGCCAGATAAAGGGCTTAGTGAAGCAGCGCAAATGACTAAGGTTCGCTGCTTCGACGAAAAAGCACTGATTTGCAATAAAGGTGCGCTTCAATCTTCTCTTATGATCATAGCTCAAGGTGCAGTGAGAGTGAACTCAATTAGTTCAAAAGGCAAAGAAGTCACACTGATGATTTTCGAAGCTGGTGGCTGGTTTGGAGACAATGTTTTTTCTCCCGGCATGCCTCGTATTTTTGGTGCGACCGCGCATTCTGACGTGACTGTAATGGAGCTTCCTGGAGATAAATTTCGCCAATTACTCGCCAAATACCCTCAAAGTTACCCCACTATACTCGACTTACTTAGCCGCCGCTTGTGGTCTGCTATTTCTGTTATCGAAGATGACGCGATTAGAGGAATTGAAGAACGAGTCGCCAAAAGGTTGCTGCTACTTGCTGAATACCAACTTAATCAAGCGATCGATACTCGACCATGCGTTGTCAGGGTAACAAGAGAACATATCGCTAACATGATGGGGCTAACTCGTCAGAGCGTACACAAGATACTAAAACGATTAGAAAGTATTGGGATGCTAGAGCTAAACTATGGCTCAGTAACCATTACCAATCCGAAACGCTTAGAAGAATACTTTAAAGAACTCGAGCAATAGATCCATTCAACAAACGGTAAGTATTGTCTAACGATAGCTAAAAACCTTATGCATCTAATTGGTCAAGAGCACAACACCATTTGCACTTAGGCAAGTGGCGCTGTGACACAAAAACCATTGAATTGACTAAGCTATATTCAATTCAGATTTCAACTCACGTTTCAAAATCTTTCCTGTCGCACTCATCGGGAGGTGTTCACGAATTTCGACATAACGAGGATATTTAAACGAGGCTAATTGCTCTTTACCCCACTTTTGTAATGAATCGGCGTCAATGTATTCTTTTGGTTTAAGTACAACGTAGGCTTTTATCTCTTCGCCATACTCTTCATTTGGAATCCCTATCACCGCTACCATTGAAACTGCAGGATGAGTCATGAAAACTTCTTCAATTTCTCTGGGATAAACATTAAATCCACCTCGAATGATCAGATCTTTCATTCTATCGACAATAAATAAATTACCTGAACTGTCAAAGCGGCCCACATCACCAGTATGGAACCAACCATTTTGTAGCGCAGATTCAGTAACTTCTGGGCGGTCAAGATATCCCTTCATAACATTATGACCACGCACAACAATCTCACCTTCTTCGCCTATCGGTAGTGCATTGCCTTCAATGTCGATAACTCTTACTTCGACGCCTTGAACCGGTTGACCTACCGAGCCTGGTATTCGCTCCTGATCTAAATGATTAAAACATGCAATAGGACTTGTCTCCGACAACCCGTATCCTTCTAAGATCGGCACATTAAATGTTTCTTCAAAGGTTCGAAAGATTTCGGTTGGTAATGGCGCACCACCGCTTACTGCAACACGCAATGACGAGGTATCAAATTGATGCTGCACATGAAGCAGACCGATGTACATCGTTGGCACACCAGCAAATATCGTCACCCTATGTTTTTCCACCAGCTCAAGAACATGTTTAGGCTCAAACCTAGGCACTAACACCAATGTTGCCCCGCCCAAAACACTAGCATTTAAGTGGACGGTTTGACCAAATGTATGAAATAAAGGCAAAGTTACTAAGTGAATATCATCGGCCTGGCTGCCCATAATGTTTTGTGCCACCAGAGCGTTCATTATGATGTTCTGCTGAGTCAGCTCAGCGCCTTTTGGTAAGCCTGTCGTCCCTGATGTATACAAAATCACACAAGTATCATCCGCATTACGCGGTATATAATCCGGCAACGGTTGGACATCGGCTATAAACGCATTGAGAGTTATTACACCATTCCAATAGCTTTCATCTTGAGATTGAGTCAGTACGACTATGCCTTCGCATGTATCGACTTGTTCAAAGGCTTTGACGCCCTCTTTTGCCATTGGCAGTTCTTTCGTCCCTTCAAAGCAGAAATAAAACTTCGCTTTTGAATCTTCTAAGTGATACTTAATTTCTCGCGCTTTCAAAAGCACATTTAATGGGACTGCAACCGCGCCAGCTTTTTGTATTGCATAATAAACAAACGCGAAAAAAGGAATGTTTGGGCATGAAATCGCAACGCGGTCACCTGGCTTTACGCCTTTATTGATTAAAGACGCTGCGATCTTGCCGGCGATCGCATTAAACTGCGCATAATTTATCTTTTCAGCGCCACATATCAACGCCGTTTTATCTGGTTTACTCGCAGCATTTCTTTGTAACGCAGCAGCAAGATTCATCATAGTCTCTTCACCTCTTACTTGTCTTTCTCGTCTAATCAGCTCAGGAGCATTAACTAAGCAAGTTATCCTTAACACTGGATCGTCAGCATTTGATTCTCACCAGTCATTACCATTTAACATTATGTTTACAACGCAATCAGGACTAAGAATGTAAAGCAATTAACATTTCAGAAGGCAAATTAATAAAAGTGTGAGCTTGAAAGAGATGAATTGTTATAAATATCACCCCAAGTCACTAAAAACTCTGACTGCAATAGCAAATACAAAAGCGGTTAAAATTAACAAAAAGAAAACAAATAAAGAAAAATAAACTTGAACAATCCCAAGCGTAACCCTTATAAGAAAAATCAATAGCAAACGTTTGCTATTGAACAAAACTTTATCGTTCGTCAATAAAATATCGATTAATCCATCAATAATACCTTGCTGCATATTGCCAATTGTAAACGATAAGTGTAAAAAGCAAGGCGAGATAATTATCCGTAAATCCATTTATGGTTAGTGGGTAATTTTAGGATTTTACATTTTATTAGCACAGAGGTTATGGAAGTGTTAAAAGAAAAGAGTTTGCTAAACAACATTGGCGTACAAGTCGTAATCGCCATGATCGTGGGCACAGCCGTTGGTGCCATGATGGGTCATGATGCGACAGTGTTCGCTCCTTTAGGTGCTATCTTTATCAACTTAATCAAAATGTTGGTTATTCCTTTGGTCGCTGTAGCCTTGATTTCTGGCGCCGCTGGTCTTGGGAACAGCCAGTCAGCAGGTAAAGTTGGTATCGTCACTCTAGGTTATTTTGGTTTAACATCCGCCCTAGCCGTTGCGCTTGCACTATTTATGGGTGAAGTATTCCAACCAGGCATGGGTATCGACGTCTCTGGCGTCGAAGGCATGTTCTCAGCAGAATACGCTTCAAAAGGTGAACTACCTACTTTCTGGGCAACCATCACTGGTATGATCCCAACCAACGTTTTCCAATCACTAAATGAAGCAAACATCCTACAGATCCTCGTTTTCTGTATGTTCTTTGGTATTGCGATTTCTAAGCAAGCAAAAGAGCGTCGTGAACCAATCATCAATGGTGTTAACTGCATCGTTGACGCAATGGTTTGGATGATCAACAAAGTAATGATCATTGCACCTATCGGTGTATTTGGTCTGATGGCAGAAGCCGTCGGTACGTTCGGTTTTGGTGCGCTAATGGTGGTGTTTAAACTGTTCGTTGTTTACGTTGCCGCCATCCTAATCTTCGGTTTCGTTGTTTACCCAGCAATGGTGCATGTTTTCACGAAGACATCTGCGAAGAAATTCCTGTCTTCAATGAAGAAACCGCAAGCAGTTGCGCTTTCAACAGCGTCTTCTATGGCAACACTGCCTGTTACAATGGACACCTGTGAAAAAGAGCTGGGCGTAAAAAATTCAACTGCATCATTTGTTCTGCCTCTAGGCGCAACGATCAACATGTCAGGTAATGCGATTTACTATGGCTTGGTTGCTATCTTCTTTGCTCAACTGTTCAATATCGATCTAGGCATGGGCGCTTACATTGCAATTATCGTAACGTCTACATTGGGTGCGGTTGGTCAAGCGGGTGTTCCTGGCCCTTCTTTCCTAGTGGTTGCCGTGCTTCTTGCCGCTGGCATTCCAATTGAAGGTCTACCGCTGCTATTCGCTCTTGACCGTATTTTCGATATGATTCGTACAGCACTGAACATCACAGGTGATGCTGCATGTGCAGTTATCGTTGATGCGCTAATTGAAGAAGAAACGGCAGAAGCTGAGCTAAAAAAGCAAGAAGCCTAACCCTTTCTTGAATAGACCAAAAACCGCTCATAATGAGCGGTTTTTTTGTCTTTTCTTGCATTACGTAACTATACAAATAGAAACCGATGGCATAAATTTTTCAAAATGATATAAACCATTACAAAATATAACAAAACGTTAGAGCTAGGTTATATCATGAGTCTTGAGCAATCTTTGGACTATCTCACCAAAACAAATTTGCCGATCGAATCAAAGCAGCAGGCACTGGTTGACTCAGTTATTCTTACCCTAACGAAACAAAAACGAGATGCTCTTTTTCAACAGGTTGCTCTGTATCGAATAAAACTGCTTAAATCTCTCTTTCCTAAACACGCATCAAAAAGTCTTTCTGCACTATTTGAGTTAATGGATTATCGAGATTTAGTGCAACAGTATCCGACAGGTTTCTCCGAAGAGATTCGTTTACTTGAACAACTTACCGCAGATTGTTACCCGCATTGGATGGTTTTCTGGTGTCAATGCGAGATCGAAGCAATCAAGCAAAAATATCCTTCAAACGAAGCTGCGATTCCTACTCCGCTTCCGTTTGACGACCACAGCTATACTAGCGTGTTAATTGAAGATATCGCAGATTGCGATCTTGAGGTAATGCTGCCAAATCATGCAGCGTTAATACCGATTTCCGAAGCGATCACACTGAGTAATCTTGAGCTTTTCGTCCAAACTGAACAATGGTTTGAAATCTTGCCTCTTTTATCACTCTCGCAAAAAGGGCAGCACTTTGCGCTCTTGCTCAAATCGTCATCTTCACCAATCATGGTCTCCTCCGCTTTAGTGCAAAGCTGGCATCAACGAAATAACTGGCTCAGTTACTCACCACAGTTTAGTAACGAACAATGGCAGTTTTGCTTTCCTAATCATGGGTACAGTGTTCTCAATCAACTGGGTATTTTGGAGTGTCGTGCTCTAACTCATGAGCACACTCTTATTGAGTTTGATGCTCAGTTTCAATCTCGTGTAAAGAACACTGAAGCGGTTTGCGAAGTGCTGCGCCTTACGGTGGGAGGCAACATCCAACAAAAGCTGTATTTTTTGTATCTGGCGCAAAAAACAATGATGAGTGAGCTTTATAAAACAGGCTATAAGCTCGGCTTTACCATTATTGAGCAAGTATTTATGTTAAATTTCTATCAATCTATTGATTTAAGTGCCTACTTTCACTCAGGATACCGCGACATTAACGGTGACGGTACCAAGACATACCGCGGTTTCTGGAATTTAGGTATGATGGTTGAAGCATTTCAAGACATACAATTTCGCGACTACAAACATTGCGTACGAAAAAAAAGAATGGATAAAAAGGTGAATGAGCATGCTTGATGTTCATTTGCACGGTCTCTTTTACCCAAAAGCAATGGCATTGTACGCGACTGTACTAATAGTATTCGCTTGGCTACTGTATTACTGCTATCGCCTAAAACAGAAGAGTGAATCAATCTTAGGCTCGCATCACGCGCCTTACATCGCTTATTCCAGCTGTATCATTGTTTGGATAAGCAGCAACGCCTATTTCCATACCGATTTATTGCCAGAATTAGGCTCTGTTGGTGGTATTTTTATGGCTAAGTTAGCGAACTTAGCGTCTTTTTTCGCCTTTGCGTTTGCATTCTATTTTTCTTGCCAGTTAACCGCAGATGTTAAAAAAACAGCGGTCAAAGTCTGGCAAAAAGTCGTCTTTGTCGCACTAGCAACGTATTCACTGTACATCAACTTAGTGCCGAATCTTACTGTCGAAAATGTCACCATTAGTGGTCCAAGCCAGTTCGTCATTGAATTTGGCCCACATACCTCATATTTTTTCATTAGTTTGCTAGCTTTCGTGGTACTAACGCTGCTTAACTTGATTGCCATGCGCGCTAACAGCAGCAAGCTCACGCTAGCAAAAAGCAACTATATGATCGCTGGCATTTTGGTATTCATGTTATCTACGGCAGTGATACACCTTGGAATGACGTATTTCCTTGGCGACTTCTCCCTAACTTGGTTACCACCAGCACTTTCAATCAGCGAAATGTTGTTTGTGGGCTATGCCCTACTTACCTCTCGCTTCTACAGCGCTAAATATCTCACGTACTTAACGGTAAGCGCGCTCTTAGTCTGCGCCATTTTTGTTCTGCCGCTAGGGGCGATATTTATTCCTATCTCTGAAGATAACCAATGGCTTGTTGCGGTACCTTTATGTGCGCTTATCGGTATCACTTGGCACTTGCTTTTTAAGCGAGTCAGTCGTTTCGCTTCGTATTTTATTTATGGGAAACGACACACTCCCGTTCAGCAAATCCTTGGGTTAGAGGAAGAGTTTAAACGCTCAATAGATGATGCTATGCGTCAGTTGGCATCGTTACTTAACATACCAAACAACAAGCTACAGCTAGTCACTAGCAATTACACAGAAACGTTTTACGAAGAGTACCTGCCGTCAAGCAAGTCAGTTCTCGTGCTTGATGAGTTGTCTGAAGAAATTGATTATGCCTCCTCTTCTAAAGGGTCTATGAGAAAGCTCTACGAGCGTATGCGCTCAAGCAATACTGCGCTCGTTATGCCTCTCTTCGGTCGTGGAAAGTCTGTTACTCACTTGCTGATTTCTTCACATAAAATAGATAATAAGCTGTTTTCTAATGAAGAAATCTCAGCTCTGCAAACGTTATTAGTTCGCATCCAGAGCACCATTGAAGCCGATAGAAAGGTACGCCAAAGCCGTGCGCTGGCTAACTCCATTGCACATGAAATGCGTAACCCTCTCGCTCAAGTACAATTACAATTTGAAGCTTTAAAACAGCATATAGAGTCAAACGCCTCACTGGATACGCTAAAAAGAGAAATTGATAAAGGTGAAGCCGCTATACAACGCGGTCGACAACTTATCGATATTATTTTACGAGAAGTTAGCGACAGTTCACCAGAGCATGAGCCTTTAGCTCTCACTTCCATACATAAATCCATCGACCAAGCACTAAGCCGTTATGGTTTTGAAAACGATCAAATAATAGAGAGAATTAACCTGCCACAGGCACACGATTTTGTCGCGAAGTTAAATGAGACCCTGTTTAACTTTGTCATTTTCAATTTGATTCGTAACGCTATCTACTATTTTGATTCTTATCCCGACAGTCAAATTGAGATTCGTACCCAGACGGGGGCTTACGAAAACATTCTGATCTTCCGAGATAGTGGGCCAGGTATAGATAGCAGTATCTTACACAAGATATTTGATGACTTTTTCTCGTATCAAAAAAGCGGAGGCAGTGGCTTAGGTTTGGGCTATTGCCAACGTGTTATGCGCTCCTTCGGAGGACGAATAGAGTGCCAGTCTGAATTGAACGAGTTCACAGAATTCTACTTGTATTTCCCAGTCGTACCAAACGCACCAAAACCAGAGACATTGAGAGCACCGGACTTTGATAGCTGGAAAGCAACTCCATCACATTCTGAAAATCATTCAGCTCAACACGTACAAGTATGTAAAGATGCACCAACAGTGCTCATTGTTGATGACAAAGAGGTGCAACGCACCTTGGTACAGATGTATTTAAAAAGATTGGGAGTCAACAGCTTACAAGCAAATAATGGAGCCTCTGCGGTAGAACTATTCCACTCACACAAGATTGATCTCGTTCTTATGGATGTCCAAATGCCGGTAATGAATGGATTTGACGCAAGCCAACGGATTAAGCAAATCACATCCTCCGTTCCAATCATTGCCTTATCTGGTGAGTCTGGAGCTAGAGAGTTGGAGCTAATTTCGAAACTCATGGATGACAGACTCGAAAAGCCCACCACGTTAAATGCACTTCAAGTCGTCATCCAAAGATGGCTACAGAACGAGAATTTTGCACCTTCCAACACTTTTTAATTTGCAAATATAGAATTGGCACTAGATGTGCATTATTGGAGTAAATCGAATTATCCAGAAGGTCAAGCAGGCTGCAAATGAGTAGCGTATGAGCTTGATAAGGAGATCGCCATGTTACTTCATCGACATACATACTACGGCTTGATTCATCATGGAATCAAAACACTGTTACTTGATCGCTTAGGCCACTATACAGAAGAAGAGTATCATCAATATCTGAGCCTGATGACTGGTAAATCCACTTGCTTCACGATGTCTCTCGAAGAGCTAGAAGCAACGGTCGATAACTTACTACGGGAAGGCTATTTAGAAGATGTAAAAACGCTTATTTCCCAATATCAACGTGTTGCTTAAGGTTTAAAACTCTCAACTTTATTGCCGCCTCATCGCGGCAATTTTTATTCCTTCCATATGCTGTTTCGACATGGAAGAATCTTGCGGTCTATACGATATACTAAGCGTTACTATTCTTACCTTAACTTCCTCAGTATTCACATCTTGTCAGATTCCGTTAGACTGTCTTCAATTCAATAATTAGGTAGATTTTGCCATCATGAAGCAGATCCTAGACTTTATACCACTCATCATTTTCTTCGCTTTATACAAGCTGTACGACATCTACGTGGCGACAGGTGCACTGATCGTAGCAACAGCCATTCAGCTTGTCGTCACCTACGCGCTGTATAAGAAAGTCGAAAAGATGCAACTAATAACATTCGTTATCGTCACTATCTTCGGCGGCATGACCCTTTTCTTCCACGACGACAATTTTATAAAGTGGAAAGTCACCATCATTTACGCGATTCTGGCGATTGGCTTAGCAGTGAGCCACGCATTGGGAAAATCAGCTATCAAAGGAATGCTAGGCAAGGAAATTACGTTACCTGACGCTGTTTGGGCAAAGATTAACTGGGCTTGGGTTGGCTTCTTCTCATTCTTCGCTGGCTTAAACATTTATATTGCTTACGAATTGCCGTTGGATGTTTGGGTTAACTTCAAAGTATTTGGAATGTTGATCGCGACATTTGCCTACATGATTGCGACTGGCTTTTACATTTATAAACACATGCCAAAAGAACAAAAAAAATAACTCATCCGATGTGTCCACTGATGATTAAAAACTCAGTTTTGCTATAATCCGCGACTTCACAGCGACCTTAGGGTCGCTGTTTTGCTCCATGTATCAGTAAACCGCTCAAACAACGTACCGTTTTCAGACCATTCTTGCTGCTGTAAACCAACTTTCTCTGGTCCGGTATCTGCGGTTTTTTAAGGACCTTTGGTTCTAGGTATTTACTATGTTGGCGCTTAGTTTGAGCGCCTTTAAGATTTAGGATGTCACAATGAGTCAAGAAATTAGCTCTCCGAAAGGTCAAATGCTGCTTCGTACCCTTGCAATGCCTGCAGATACAAACGCCAATGGCGATATTTTTGGCGGTTGGATAATGTCTCAGCTCGACTTAGCGGGCGCGATTCTGGCAAAAGAGATCTCTTGTGGTCGCGTTGTCACCGTTTCGGTATCAAGCATTACGTTCAAAAAACCTGTTGGTGTGGGCGATGTCGTATGCTGCTACGGCGAATGCACTAAGATCGGCCGCACATCCATGAGTGTCGATTTGGAAGTATGGGTCAAACCCGTCAAAGCTCACGGTGTTGGCGAACGCTTCATGGTTTGTGATGCGACCTTCAACTACGTAGCCATTGACAGTGAAGGTAAACCACGTCCGGTTCAGAATTAGTCAACCTACAACGCTAACAGTTAGAAAGGATCTCACATTTTCTGTTGTTCACTTGTGAGAGACACAAAAAAGGCGTTAAATTAACACTTTACCCTACCAATTAAGGAACTATGCTATGTGGTATGTCATCTTTTCACAGGACGTTGAGAACTCGTTGGAAAAACGCATGAGCGTTCGCCCACAACACTTGGATCGCTTACAAAAGTTACAAGACGAAGGTCGCCTTCTTACAGCTGGTCCGATGCCTGCGATAGATTCTGACAATCCTGGAGAAGCTGGATTTACGGGCTCAACTGTCATCGCTGAATTCGCCTCGCTAGAGGATGCTAAAGCGTGGGCAGAAGCCGATCCTTACGTAGCGGCTGGTGTTTACGATAATGTAATCGTGAAACCGTTCAAAAAAGTGTTTTAATTTATGAAAAAATTACTGTGTCTTTTCTTGGTATTTGGTGCTCTGGCTGGCTGTTCATCAACCGATGATAATCAGCGACAACTTGAGCTTATGGCATCAAACCGAGCAGGAGTTTTGTCTGCGGGCCTCCCTTTAGAGTACGGTCCACTGCAAATAATGCGTGTCTCATCCAACAAAAATGTTGTAGAGATGATGATGATTTATAACGATGGCGCACTCGGTGCAAAGCCGTTAAATCAAGTACTGAATACCAGTATCTATACCTATTGCAGCAACCCAGAAGTTCGCAAGCAAATTGATATGGGCTTGATGTATCGTATTAAGGTACGTAATTCTCGCGGTCAGTTGATGGCAGATGAGTTGGTTTCCGCACAGACTTGTACTCAGGTGAAGTAGCTACAGTAATTTTTGTTGCTTTCGGCATGAGACGATGATTCGCTATTATTGGATAATCTGAAAACGAAAGTTAACAATTAAGAATAGAAAAACGGAGACCACAGTCTCCGTTTTTATTTGCTGTAACGATGTGTTACGCCAGCTCAGCACGGAGCTTCTTCGCCGCTGAAACCAGATTTGCCAATGCGGCTTCTGTCTCCTTCCAGTTTCGTGTTTTCAGACCACAATCTGGGTTTACCCACAAACGTTGAGCCGGAATTTTTTCTGCCGCTTTCTTGATTAAACCTTCAATCCATTCTTCCGTAGGAATGTTTGGTGAGTGAATGTCATAAACACCAGGGCCAATTTCGTTCGGGTAATTGAACTCTTCAAATGCTTTCAGCAGCTCCATATTTGAGCGAGATGTTTCAATGGTAATGACGTCCGCATCGAGTGCCGCAACCGAATCAATGATTTCATTGAACTCGCTGTAACACATATGAGTGTGAATCTGAGTTTCTGGTTTTGCACTTGCCGCAGAGACCTTAAACGCATTTACGGCCCATTCTAAGTACGCTTTGTGATCGCGTTTTTTGAGTGGTAAACCTTCTCGAATGGCTGGCTCGTCAATTTGAATGATATTGATGCCTGCATCTTGCAGGTCAGACACCTCATCACGTAGTGCCAAAGCAAGTTGCTGCGCAATTTCTTGACGTGTGATGTCTTCACGTGGGAACGTCCAACATAAAATCGTTACTGGTCCAGTCAACATGCCTTTCATCTGTTTGCTGGTTAGCGATTGTGCGTACGTCGACCATTCAACTGTGATCGGTTTTTCACGTTCAATGTCAGCAACTACAATGGCAGGTTTCACACAGCGAGAACCATAACTCTGTACCCAACCAAATTTGGTCGTTTGAAAACCCGCCAAGTTCTCAGCGAAGTATTCCACCATGTCGTTACGCTCTGCTTCACCATGAACTAGCACATCTAGGTCGAGCGCCTCTTGACGTTTTACTGCGTCAGCAATATGTCCTTTAAGTGCTTGGATATATTCAGACTCAGATAATTGACCTGTACGATAAGCGCTGCGCTGCACCCGGATTTCACCCGTTTGAGGAAAAGAGCCGATTGTCGTTGTTGGCAACAGAGGCAAGCCCAATACTTCAGCTTGATGCGCAGCACGCTCCGCGTAAGGTGCGCTGCGCTCGGCAAGTGACGCAGTAATACTGTTTAAACGTGCTTGAACTTGTGGCTTATTCACATGCGTTGCCGTTTTACGTGCTTTGATTGGCTGGCTGTAGGTATCACAAGCGAGAATCGCATCTTGATCACCATCGAGTGCGCGGCCAAGCAAGGCGACTTCTGTTACTTTTTGTTTTGCGAACGCAAACCAGCTTTTCACTTCCTCACTGAGTTCTGTTTCCTGTTCCAGATCAACCGGGCTATGTAGAAGAGAACATGAACTGGCAACCCAAAGTTTGTCGCCCAGTTTCTCTTTGACTGGCTGTAGACGCTCGAGTTGGGCACTTAAATCCGAACGCCACACGTTACGACCATTCACAACGCCAGCAGAAAGCACCCACCCCTCCGGTAACTTGGCAACCACATCGTCAAGCTGCTGAGGGACGGCAGATAAATCGATATGCAAACCATCCACCGGTAGCTCTACAATTTTATCTAGCGTATCGCTTACGGAGTCAAAGTACGTCGTTAGCAGCACTTTTACATCGCTTCGAATCACTTGGTAGGCCAGCTTAAACGAATCAGCCCATTTGCTTTCTAGCTCCAGTGACAAAATTGGCTCATCAATCTGAACCCACTCAACACCTTGACTTGCTAGCTTTGCCAAAATAGCTTGGTAAGCAGTAAGTAAGCGTGGTAGCAGGGTTAAGCGGTCAAACCCTTCTTCGACCTCTTTACCCAAGTAAAGGTAACTGACTGGGCCAAGCAAAACAGGCTTCACTTGGTGGCCAGCTTGAAGCGCTTCGTTGACTTCTTCAAACAGTTGCGGCCAGCTCACTTCAAACGTATCGTCCTTGCTGAATTCAGGGACAATGTAATGGTAGTTTGTGTTGAACCATTTGGTCATATCCGATGCCGCAGCGCCCGCACAGCTGCAACCCGCCAGAGATTGACCGCGACCCACTTTAAACAACGTATCCAGGTTAGGGAAACCATCAGCGTGACGCTTTGGCACATGACCCAATAGCAACGTGGTCGTCAGTACATGATCGTACCAAGCGAAGTCGCCAGCGGTGGCAAAACTCAGACCAGCATCCGTTTGTGTTTGCCAGTTTTTGGCGCGTAGATCTGCCCCAACCTTTTTAAGCTCAGCTTGATCAATTTCTCCTCGCCAGTATTTCTCCTGAGCGAATTTTAATTCTCTTTTTTCACCAATGCGTGGATAACCTAGTATGTGAGTCGTTGTCGCCATGTCCCTATTCCTTTCTCAATTTTGTTCAATTTGTTTGGGTCAGAGCATCTTTCGGTAAATAATAAGATGTCTGGATGGCTAAACTATCGCTCTCATCTGATATTAGAACAACGTCCATTTATTCAACTTGTTTATTAAAAAAATTCATCATGAAGCGACATGATTCGCAAATAAAAACAACAAATAGACGTCTAGACGTTTACATATCCATTTTTTGTCGTTAAGTTATTTACACGATTGCTATTCTGTTCATAGCGAGCAACAAAGGATGAAAGGAATTCATGATAGAGCTAAAACATTTGCGGACACTCACTTCGCTTCGAGACACTGGCTCTCTAACGGCGACAGCGACCGCTTTGCATCTCACTCAGTCGGCACTGTCTCATCAGATCAAAGATTTGGAGGCGCGAATTGGAGGGCAACTGTTCCTGAGAAAGACTCGTCCGGTGAAGTTCACTTCAGAGGGAGAAATCCTATTGCGTCTTGCAGAAGATATCCTTCCGAAACTCGCAAGAGCAGAAAATGATATAGCGAGCTTGAAAGAAGACGTCAATGGCCGATTACATATGGCCATTGAATGTCACTCTTGCTTCCAATGGCTAATGCCTGCACTTAGGGAGTACCAACTTGCTTGGCCTAGCGTAACATTGGACTTTTCCTCTGGTTTTGGCTTTGAACCACTCCCAGCTTTATTGGCAGGCGAACTCGATCTTGTTATTACTTCCGATATCCAACCTCGATCTGAAGTCCACTACGAGCCTCTATTCGACTTTGAAATGCGTTTAATTACCGCAACCAACCACCCATTGGCGGAAAAAGAAATTATTGATCCGCAAGATCTCGCAGATCAAACCATGCTCTCTTATCCTGTTCAAAAACAGAGGCTAGACGTCGTAAAACACTTTCTTCAGCCAGCAGGAATAGAACCTGCGAAATGGAAGCAAGCCGACAATACTCTCATGTTAGTTCAGATGGTCTCTGCTGGATTAGGGGTGGCGGCACTACCCAATTGGGCGATTTCTGAATTTTCTCGCCAAGGTCTTATTACCAGTAAACCTTTCGGCCAAGGCTTATGGCGTCGCTTGTTTGCAGCAACGCGTCACTCAGAGAGAGAGAAGCGTTACTTACAAGCTTTTTTCGCAACCGCGAGGCTACAATGTAAAAGCCACCTTGACGGAATCAAGGTGGCTTAAAATATTTGGGTTATGAAAGGCTTAGCGTTGATATGCTTTAAATTGGTTAGTCAATGGATCGTACTGATAACCGAGCATATCAAGCTTGCCGACTACAGACTCTACATCCATCTCATACACTGATACTAACTCGTCAAAACTGTCGCACTCTAAACGTAGCTTTTCGTTGACGATACCTAGCAAAATAGTGCTGTCCAGATTACCTACATTGCTTAAATCCATCGCGACTCTCCTCTTCGACAAGGTATATAAACAAGCGTAGTAGTAATCACGCGAATTTAAAGTGAGTGCGATCTAAAACGTGATCACCTTATACCCAAGCACCAAGAAAGCACTTGGATATAAGCCGTCTAGCTTTGTCTTTAGAATAGAGGTTAAGCCGCGAGAGAGAATAAATCTTGCAGGCTCGTCATCGACGCGAGTGCTAGAAACAAGGCAACGCTCAGTTGCACCTTTTCTGGTTTCTTATGCGTAAAAATATGCCAACACCACACAATAATTGAAGAAATTAGCATAGCTAAAGACAGCAAGATTGGCTGTGTTGCAGCGTTCAGTGCAGCTTCATTTAACTGGTAAGAAGCAAACAACGTTGCGATGACTAATAGCATTCCAGACACAATGCCCGTAACTGGTAAAATACGGTGAAATGCCTGTAATCTGCTGCGAGCTATCGTAAGCAGCAATTGAGAAAATGACGCCCCAAGGAAAAATATCATTAGCGCCATCGCTATCGATGCTGGCCAGCTTGATTGCTCAAATACTTGAATACTCACATACGCAAAGGCCAAACCATTCGCTAAATGCATCGCCCATAGTGGCCCTTTTTCACGCGTTTTCTTGGTTTGAACCTGAGAATAGAAGTAGAAAATAGCAAACACGATCATAAATGCTTCAATGCGAAGTGACGCAACAGCGAGCCACAATACAGCTACTGCTGGCAACATTTTATGAAGACGTCCTCGCTGACCAGGACAAATATCGCCCTTGATTAGAAGCAAAGTCAGTAGCGCTTGTGCGCCAAATAGCATCGGAGGGAAAGTAACCAGCAATTGTTGAATCATGTTGAATGCACGCTCAAAAGTCATTTTGGGGGGCGATAATATCAAATCAACTATCGCCAAACCACCGAAAGTCGGCCCCCAAATGAGCTAAAACGGTAAGACAATTTTATTCACAGAGAAGCAAGATACTTCAACGCGTCTTCCTGCGTTAAAACTCCACGGTACTCTTCTTTGGTATTACACAATACCCAAGGGAAACGAATGCCGGTTTTCACCAACTCTCGAATAACAGAGACAGGTAAATCCTCATCAACCAACACAAATTCGGTGCTCATTATCTGATTAACAGGACGTTTCCAAATTCTGCTTTCTCGTTCAGTTTCTCGCTCTGTGCCCATCGAGGGCGTTAGGTGTAAATTCACCGTCTCTTTCGTAATTAACCCAACACAACGATTTTCATTGAGAACAACTAAAGGCAAGCTTGGATTCAAATTCATGTACTCAACTGCCAAGGAGAGCGGTTCTCCAGGGTCCATAGACCTGACTTGTTCATGGCTCAAAGATTGCAACACATCACTTTGCTTGGACTCAATCGCGATGTCAGAGAACAGATGCTCATAACTGTCCGCTTTATCCATCAAATCGACAGGCACGGCAGCAGAAAATAGAAAGCCCTGCATGTAATCGACACCGATTTCTGCCAATACTTGAAGTTCTTGCTTAGATTCCACGCCTTCAGCAACCACTTTTACATTCATTTGCTGTGCAAGCTCGGTGACCATTTTCACAATGTTATAGCTGGTGCTCCCTTTATGAATGTTCTTGATGAATTTTCGGTCTATTTTCAGTAAATCAAACTGCCCTTTTTCTAGATAAGAAAAAGAAGAATACCCAGTACCGAAGTCATCAATCGCGATCTCAATGCCCTCTTTCCGCACTTCCTCTAGAGCTCGAGTATGCTCCTCATCTTGTTCAAAATACGCGGTTTCTGTTAGCTCGATAGTTACTCGCTTAGGGTCTACACCACTGGCTTTAATCAAATCATGCGACCGCTGAAGGATCTGAAGAGAATCCAATTTCGTATTGAGGGAGCGATTGATGGTCACGCCCACTTCCTCGCCATAAATTTCTTGTAAGCGCGGAAAGTGCTTCAACGCAGCTTGGCAGACTACATCATCAAGTGCCGCTATGAGTTCTAGATCTTCAATAATAGCGATCATCTTCTGCGTACAATACGCATCATTTTCATCATAGAAGCGTGCGAGGGCCTCGAACTTAACCACTCTTCCGGTTTGAACGTCGATGATCGGTTGAAAGTAAACGTCCACTAGTCCACTCTCTATTTGCGCCTCCAAAAACGCCTCGAGATGTTGGCGCTTCACTAATTCAGAGTGAAGTTCACTGTCGTAAAAGTTGAAATAGCTGCCTTCACCGGAAATAGAGGACAACATCGCTTGCGCTGCATGTGCTAGCGCTTGTCTTGGTCGGTTCGTATCATAGCCAAGGATTGACACACCAGTTTGGCCTTTAACGATAGTGGCATGCATTTTTGTGCCCATTTCATTTCTAAGCTCATTAAAGAATCCTTTCATGGCAATTTGGATCAAACGAACCGGGCTCAACCATTGACAATGAGGGGTCTGCAAGCATACGACAAACACGTCCCGAGATAACTGCCCCGCAATACTGGTGTAGCGACTTCGCATAATAAAATCTGCAAAACCTAATTGCTGTTCAAGCAAGTATCTCTCCGAAAACTTGGGTCTGAGTGTCATAACAATGTTGAGTTCTTTATTTCTGCTTTCATTCGCTAAGGTAGCTAATTGGAGTTCAAATTCTTTCCTCGTCGGTAAAAAGGCAGCCCAATCATGCTGTTGTTCACAACGATTTTTCATCCACAACAACGAAGCAGAAATATCCGTAGAAAATCCGAGATAAAGAATTCGTCCAGAGTGAAACGTAAGTCGGTAAATACAAAGATGATGAGCTTGGTTGCTACCGTTTGCTGTTTTGCTCAGCAAGTTACCACACCAACATCCTTCATCATTAATTTGCTGCCACAGCTGATCATAAAACGCTTGGCTATGGTGAGAGGTACTGAATATATGAGTTTTAAGCCCAACCAGATCTCGGTTTTGATAGCCCATTTGTAACTCAAAGGCACGGTTACAACCTAAGATGCGCGTATCTTCATCGGCAACTAAAACGCCTACATTTGGCAAATCAAAAATCGTTTCGAGAATTTTCGCTAACTCCTCGCAACCAGTGATTGTTAATTGCGGAATGATAGTGCCTTGGATAATGCGCTTATTGAGCCTTTCAAAACTAATAGTAACGTGCACTAAGTTAACGTTTTTTAGCATCATGCAACAAGAAAACCGCCCCCGTCCGCCAAAGAGTTCCACTTCTAGAATTCGTTGTTTTAGCGTTTCTTGTTGCCCCATCAGCATATGATCAAACAAGTTATTTAGGCTAGTTACTGGCGTACTTATCCCAAATGCCTTTGCCATTCCTTGCTGATCACATTCGAACTCGCGAGTATCAATATCGTAAGACCACTCTATAACAGGAGTTAGACTGGAAGTCGTTTGCATTTTTGGATGCACTGTTGTCGTAGATTCACTCATACCCTAGCCCCTTTTTTTGTAATTAGCCCAAGGCTCAAAATTCACAGTCAATTCGCGACATTCCAGTTGGGACCTGCCGATCCTCTTTATAGATGGATTGTGTCAACGATAAGCCTATCGACTTAGAACTATTTCCAGAGCAGCTCAGCCTTTTGCATTTAATATGCACTAATTTGATTATAGGCTTTACCCCACATAAGCACACCATTGCTTATGCTTTGTATTAAGATTGCGACATTTTTCATGAACCGATCTATAACCATGAGGCTTTCAAGGTGAAATTAGACAGAAAATCGCCGATAGAGCATTGATATTTTTACAAACCAAATAAAACTCGATGAACTAAGCTTGAATAGATGAGTTTGTTATAGATACCTGATAATCAAATCGCTATAATTCGCGCTCCCTGGAACAGAGAGCAAAATATGACCAATAACATCACTCCTATTCATGAGTACAAAAAATACTGGGCAGAGTGTTTTGGTACGGCACCTTTCTTGCCGACCAGTCGCAAAGAAATGGATGCCCTAGGATGGGATAGCTGTGACATTATCATTGTAACCGGTGACGCTTATGTGGATCACCCAAGCTTTGGTATGGCTATCATTGGCCGCCTGCTAGAAGCACAAGGTTTCCGTGTCGGTATCATTGCTCAACCAGAATGGCAAAATAAAGATGCGTTCATGCAACTTGGTAAGCCAAATCTGTTCTTCGGGATCACTGCGGGTAACATGGACTCCATGATCAACCGTTACACAGCGGATAAAAAGCTTCGTCACGATGACGCGTACACACCAAATAACGAAGGTGGTAAACGCCCAGACCGCGCAACGTTGGTATACTCTCAACGTTGTCGTGAGGCTTACAAAGAAGTACCTATTGTTTTAGGTGGTATCGAAGCCAGCCTACGCCGTGTGGCACACTACGATTACTGGTCAGATAAAGTTCGTCGTTCAGTACTGTTTGATGCAAAAGCAGACATCCTACTTTTTGGTAACGCAGAGCGCGCACTTGTCGAAGTAGCACATCGCATCGCAAACGGCGAAGATATCAGCACCATGACCAATATTCGTGGTACTGCCGTGAACTTGCCAGCGGCGCCAGAAGGCTACACGGTTATTGATTCTTCTCGCATTGAAAAACCTCGTAAAGAAGCGTTCGTACCAAAGAACCCATACGAAGTAGAAACTCAGTGTGAAACTAAAAAAGACGAGCCAGTTGCACAACCAATCACGATTCGCCCATCACGCCACGATGCTGCGACGACTGCGGTCCGTTTACCTTCGTTTGAAAAGCTAAGAAACGATCGCATTCTTTATGCACATGCAAGCCGTGTATTGCATTTAGAAACGAACCCGTACTCTGGTCGAGCGTTACTTCAAAGCCATGGTGATCGTGAACTTTGGGTAAACCAAGCTCCAATTCCATTGACGACCGAAGAGATGGACTTTGTGTTTGGCCTGCCTTACGCGCGTGTTCCTCATCCTATGTACGGCAAAGCAAAAATTCCTGCGTACGACATGATCAAGACGTCTGTGAACATCATGCGTGGTTGCTTTGGTGGCTGTTCTTTCTGTTCGATTACCGAGCATGAAGGTCGAATCATTCAAAACCGCTCGAAAGAATCTATCATCAACGAGATTGAAGAAATTCGCGACAAAGTTCCGGGCTTTACTGGCACAATTTCCGATCTTGGTGGCCCGACCGCAAACATGTACCGCCTGGGCTGTAAAGATCCAAAAGCGGAAGCGAACTGTCGTCGTCCTTCTTGTGTATTCCCGGGCATCTGTAACAAGCTAAACACAGACCACAAACACACGATCGATTTATACCGCGAAGCGCGTAAAGTTGAAGGCGTGAAGAAAGTGATGGTTGCATCTGGCGTACGTTACGACCTTGCGATTGAATCACCAGAATACGTGAAAGAGCTCGTGACTCACCACGTGGGCGGTTACTTGAAGATTGCACCGGAACATACAGAGAAAGGTCCTCTTGATCTAATGATGAAGCCAGGCATGGGTACATACGATCGCTTTAAAGAGATGTTCGAGAAATACAGTGCAGAAGCAGGCAAGAAGCAGTACTTAATCCCTTATTTTATCTCTGCGCACCCAGGCACAGAAGACGAAGACATGCTGAACCTTGCTCTGTGGCTGAAAAAGAACAACTTCGAATGTGACCAAGTACAAAACTTCTACCCTTCGCCAATGTGTAACGCAACGTCGATGTACTACTCAGAGACAAACCCTCTGAAACGCGTGAAGTACAAAAAACGTGAAGATGTACCTGTAGCAAAAGGTGAACGTCAACGTCGCCTGCATAAAGCGCTGTTGCGTTATCACGATCCAGCAAACTGGCCAATGATCCGCGAAGCCCTAGTCAGTATGGGTAAAAAACATTTGATTGGTGACAAACAAGGCTGTCTCGTTCCTGCAGAAGACATTGAAGCACAAACACCTGCGCAACGTCGTAAATCTGGTCGTCACGGGGCAAACCGCTTTGCAACCAAACATACCAAAAACCAACCAGGCTTCGGTGGTCATTTGAACAAACGCTCTGAAGGCGGTTCAAAAGATGGTAAACCATCTGGTAACCGTAACGGTTCTGGCAAAGCTACAGGTGGTCAACGCCCTGCAAGCAACGGCCAACGTCCTAGCGGCAACGGTGCAAACCGCCCGGCAGGTAGCAAGCCGCAAGGCCAAAGTCGCCCACAAGGACAAGGCAAACCAGCTGGTCAACGTAAACCAAAGCGTCGCTAATTATTTAGAGCTTAAATACTAGAAAGGGCTCCAGAGTTAACTCTGGAGCCCTTTTGTTTTGTCGGCTCATTGAGGCATCACTAATAACTCAAACTTTGATTCAATCAATACAAAAAATGGTAAACACCAAACAACTTATTGGAAAAACAAACAATTATTTGATTGAAGCAAAACCATAAAAATCTAACTCATTGATTTTTAATTGCTTTATTTTGGTGCGATATTTGCGTAATAGAATAAAACTCTTAAACATGGGCTAACGATGAATAATCCACTTCCCCCAAAAACTTCTATGTTCTGGTATGACAACAGCTATACCTATGAGGAGGCCGTTCAGGCATTTGAAAGCGATGGTACACTGAAATCGCTGAATATCGTTCCAACCACGGAATCCGATGATCTTGCTGGCTCACCCCCAGAGCGCAGTATGTTTTGGGAGGGAGAAACAAAAAAAATCGATCCGCCACCGCCGTCTGAACCAGAGCCTCTAAATTTAAAAACTGAGAAAGAAGCAACGGAAGCATCACCTGCGCACTTTATCCCAGTCCGCTATGCCATCGATCAGCTAGAAACAGAAGAGACACAACCTTTTGGTTTGCCTGAAGAATGGAAAGGCCAAGGCCCAGCCAAACTCAATACCGTTGGTTACACCCTGCGTCAACTGCGCGACGGTTGGCTGTATGTCTATGATGCAATCAACAAAAGCTTAGACGAATACGAAATCAAAGGAACGCAATTCACGCTCTATAAGTTGGGAGAATCAGAAAGCCCAAAATCAGAGCAGCGTGGGACACCACAAGATGCAAAGCCCTTCCTTACTTACGTCAACGGAAGCGTACTATCGATTTGCTTCTCTGAGCACCGGTGGACATGGCACACGTTCATGCGCGTACTTAACAATCCGAGTAATCATATCGATCGCATGCAAACCATTGTTCTGTCCTCAAACGAGAATCAGCACAACATTGCACCAATAGATAAGTTAACCCAAGTCGCTGATATTGAATCTTCTGCCGTCGATGATGGTCGCTTTGCGGATTCTGGCATCGCCACCAAAGCAGATGAAGATGGTTCTGTCTTTAAACCTGTAGCAGTCGAAAGCGATTTAACCTCTGCGATTCCAGAAGAAGAATCAGGCTACTTCGTCGCGATAAAAGATTACGCCGCAGACATTCAAGATATGTCACTCCATTTTGTTGGTGCCGCAAGCCCTTACCGCCTTTTCACTGACCAGTTTTCAAACCAGTGGAACTTGATGCAGACCGCCATGCAACTGTGTATGTTTGGAGCAAGTGACGAGATAGACATGCCAGCTAGCGTTAAGCGTAACGGCGAAGAGCTGTCGTTTTATACCGACATGGCTGACTATTATGACTCCTCTCACCAACTTAATTTGGCAGAGCAGAACAAAAGCTCAGTTCAGTCCGGCTATCCTGCTAAATTTTCCGCTGGAGCGATTGAATCACACCAACATACCCAAAGTGACATTGCTAAAACGATACAGGACAAATATCGAATTTCTGCGAGCCGTTTTGGTAAATACGAACAATGGATAGCGACTGAACGCTGGCGTCAGCAGCTCAACTGGAAGCAAATGCTGAGCGAGATGCAAGAGCTGTCAGAACAAAAAGAAACCATGCTAGCCCAAGTGGTTTCGGTCAAACGCGACTTTATCGCAGTAATGGAGTCCTTAACGCCGCATCATCTCGAAAGAACCTTCGACCTATACAGCGAAGACACGCAGTACAGCTTGTATCAACTACACAAGCAAGCGGTTGAGTCATTTACTTTGGTGATACAAGAAGAAGACCGCCAATGGGCTGAAAGCCAATGGGAGAAACCAACCAGTTTACTTGCTCTCTATGCCTCTGGGTTTAGTCGTAGTTTATTTAAAGTGATGGAGAAGAATATTACAGAGGCGCTTGATGAACAGTCGATCGTCTCAGAAAATCCTGATCCTGATAATCAGTTGATGGACCAGATATCTGATACCAGCAACCGCGTGAATATGTACTCTAAGATCATGGACTTTGTTTCCAACCCAAACACTGCGGAAACAGCCTTTCTCAAAGATATCGCCAAAGGTTTCCAAGAGCTGGATATTATTTTTAAATCTGCAATAGGTGCGCTTGCAAAAGGCGTTGTAGAGTTTGGTGTTAGCATGACCTCACAAGTATCAATTTCGCTGATGCCTGTTTTCGCTAAACCTCTGAACCGTCATAGCTATTATTTATTTGCCGTTATTGCAGAACATATGGCACACAATATGCCCGTAACAATAAAAGAAGGTTACGCTCACGATTTTAAAAAATGGAAAACACGCGTAAATGATTATCTGATTAAGCTCGAAAAAAACGATGCAATCATTGCTGACTTCCAGAAAAATAACCGCAAAGCTGACTCTAAATACACAACAGCTTTAAAAAATAAAAAGACTATTAAGAAGGCTCTCGCTGTAGCTACATTGGAGTACCCGCAGTACATTGAGTTACCTGATGATCTACCTCAAAGAACCATCGAGCTTAGAACGCGGATCGTGATGAATAAGCTCAATGATTTGAATAAACTGTTCGAGAATGCCGGTGGTCTAGGCTTTCTGGCATTAGTATTTAACTGCATCGCGCTTGGTGATGCCATGAGCAGTATCCAAGACACAGGGTTAACATCCTCAGATGAATTTTTGGATATCCAACAAAAGCTTTTTTATACAGCTAACGCTTGGACGGGGATTCGTACGGGTAAATTATGGGAGAATGTGAAGGGTGATCCCAAATTAAGAGCTCATTCATACAAAGTCTTAAAAGAGTTAGTGAATCAAAATGTCGAAGGTTTTGAAAACTTGATCCTTGATGACTTAAAGGTATTCCATAAATGGCTCGCAATCACAGGGGCTTTAGGAGCGCTAGCTTCAGGTATTGAGGCTTACCGTTCTTGGCAGAGTATCGATAACGTTTATGGCCTCGAAAGCAAATTATATTTAGCAAATACCGTAACACTTGGTTTAACTGGTGCGATTGGTGCGTTTCAGTTCTTAGGAGCCTCTACTGGTACTTTTTCGACTAACTTGCTTTTTGGTGGCCCGGTAACGGCAGCTTTAGTTATTCTTACAGTTACATACTTAGCCATCAATTATAAGTTGAATAAACTGAAACAAGATGATTTCCAAAAATGGTTAGATAAACTGCCTTGGGGTTATCACCCAGCTCGCACTCAGTGGAGCCAATCTTCGAGCTTGCCCGAGAGAGAGAAGCATAATTCAGCATTGGTGCAGCAAGCGCTGTTTGACTTACAATCTATTATTCAACAGCCTACGGTATACCATCAACCTGTTGAAAAAATACAGGCCTACCCAGGTTACACACATCGTGAGTTAATCGGTTTGGAAGTGCATATTCAACTGCCACGGCGCGCTGCAACGAATGGTATTACATTGAGTACCAACACCAAGGCAACAAAAGATGATTTGATGTCAGGCTCGTGGCATCAAAACGCAGATTTAGTCACGCTACAAACTCAAGACCAAACTAGCGCCGAATTGGTTGTGTACAAGGTAACATTGCCAATTAAAGAAGCAGACCATTACCTTGCCATGCAAGTGGAGTACGATGCAGAAGATGATGCGCCATCAAAGCGTGAGTATTGGTTCCAAAATAGCGTAAAACAGAGTGCAACTTATCGCTTGATTTCAGACAATACCAAACAAAACATCATTAAAAAATCACTTACCCCCGCTGTTGGCACATTAGGTTTTAAGGAGTAACCCTTGGCATATTCACCATTTTACATCACCCCAGAAGAGTTGGCAGTTTATCAAGAGGCACAAGAGCAAGAAATACTCGCAGGCGATAACGTCAGAACATGGCATAAGTATGATGTAGAGGAACCATTTCGCTATTACTTTAAACTTTTTGCGCTTCCATTTGTGATCGCCCCATTCCTATTAACTTTGTTTATACACACGAGTGACACGGTTGACGTAACTATTTTTTCTTTTATTTTGTCGGTGATGGTGTCTGGAGCCTTTTACCTTACGATTGGCCTCGACTATCGCTATGACTATATTTTTTCTGACAAAGGCTTTGTGATGAAGAAACGTCGCAACATGCCTAACTGGGTGAATACCGCCACGCAAGCCGTTGGCTGGATAGGTGCTGTGGTGTGTGTGGTGATGGTTGCGGTGGTTGGCCCGATGGCGTTAGCAGGCGCTGGTGCTTTTATATTAGTCTCCTTTAAAATGCTTAAACGTCAGCCTGATGAACCAACAGAAGTGAGGGTCGGAGAACGTGAAGACTGGCTCTTTGCTGATTATAATAAGAAAAGGAAAGTAATTAAGTTCTTTTTTAAGTATGACAGGTGCGAATACCAAGATACTGCTCAGGAGATTACTTTTCGCTCACAGGGACGATTTTATTGTTACATTTTCTTTAAAAATGAAGCGGAATTAGAATCCATGGTCACGCAACTGTCAGAGGTCTACAAACTGGATTGTAAAGAGGTCAATGATCATAAAAATCTGTTTGAAGCGAAGCCTGAACCTAGACTTTTTACGACTCCCGCTTATTATCGAGAATACCCTACCAATGAAGTGTTTGATTTAAGGGATGCGAAAGCGCCACTCCCAGAGTGTAAGTATCTTTACAACGGCAAGTGGCAAACCGAGTTTGAAATCGAACAATCAAAATCTGAACTAACGGCAGCCAAGGTATAAACCTTGGCTTATTTACCTTTTTACATACCCCATGAAAAGCTTTAGGTTTACTCTGATGTACAAAAAGAAAAATTGGTTCAAATAACGAATTTTTAACTCGAGGATAGGATAGTAAGCCCGAACCTTTCTATCCTCAACTAAACACCCATTTTGCACTGAGCAAATAATTGCTCACCATGCCTGCCAATATGCCTAAGCTCAAAGCCAAATAGACCATCACTCCTTGCGTTCCTAGCGCGAGCGTTACGCCTTTGAACACAATAAAGTTCGGCAAAGCACTGATACAGGCACTCGCCATAAATTTTTGCCATTGAGCGAAAGGGTTGGTTTTTTCTGCTTGAGAGAAAGTCAGCCAGCGATTGCCAAGCCAAGTCGTGGTTGCTGCAAACAAAAATGCTATCCCACGAGCCAGCATCAGCTCCAGACCAAACCAATGGAACAACACAGAAAAGATAAGGGTGTCGACCATAAAGCCGACACCACCTACCAGAGCAAACCTTGTTAACGAAGCAAACTTTGTTAATTTGCGCATTCCGTTACCCAACCACACAAGTGTAGAGTGAGCGTTTCGATTTTGCTGTGAACTCATTGGTACAACTCAACGCATTTTCATGAATCATGCTATCCACTTGCTGCGATTTACCAATCAGGTGGAATTTCTTCAGATTGTTTAAGTCATTCTTGTCTTCAAGCTTTTTCGCCTGACCATGACTATAGAACTGGCCTGAGAACGGGCGCTTACCAATATAAAAGACCGGAGCGTTGTCATTAATTTGCGCGAAGATTATGCGGTCGCTGCGACTATCTGCTTTGCCCATATTCAAAACCAACATCGCAATCATAAGCAGGGCTGGCAACACCGCTGCCGTTCCGGTCAGCCATTTGAAATCGTGTTTATCCACCAGCATCGCAATCAAGATACCTAATGCAGGCACACCCGGTAGCACGTAAGCAGGCAAAATATTCCCAGCCATGGTGAACAAGATCATTGGAGAAATCAGCCAACACATCAGGAAGCTAAATAAACCTTGATGATCGGTTTCAATGGCTTTGAGTACCTTACGACGTTTCCATGCCAAGATAGGCAATACAATTGACCAAGGCGCAGCCGACTGTAGCCAGAATACCCAGATCATCCCACGTGGTTGATCATGAGCAGAACCATACAGGTCCCCTTCCCAACCGCTGACAACAAAACGCTTAAAGTGCTCGCCAACAATGAAGTAATCAATAAATCCAGGCGTCGCCATTTCAGCCATTATGTACCAAGGTAGAGCAATCGCCAGCATGAGCGCCAACCCCGATACAATTGGAAAACGCTGCCACAAGGCTTTGAAGGCACCAAAGAAACCATGCTGAATCACGAGCCAAGGAAATACTGCGATGCCCATGATCACGATCGCCACTGGACCTTTCGCTAACAGCCCGCAAGCCAAGCCAAAGAAACCGAGGTAACCCCACAGTCGGCTGTGTTTGTCTTTGCCGAGCCAGCAATAGTAAAAACCAACCATCGCCATCGTCATTGCCAACGTCAGTGCCATGTCTGTCATCACCGCACCCGCCGCAATTGAAAAGATGCCACACGTCGCCAGTACCAACGCTGCGATGACTGCATTAAAGCCAGCGCGATGCGCCATGAAAGCAACAAAAACAATCGTCGCAACACCCGCTAACCAATGAGGCGCGCGCACTGCAAATTCATTCAATCCAAACAGCTCAATGCCGTAAGCACTCATCCAAGTGAACAGGGGGGGCTTCCCCCAGAAAGGCACGCCGTAATCAAACTGTGGGGTAAGCCAATTGCCGGTTTCCACCATTAAGCGCGCCATTTCGCCGTAGCGGGCTTCCGTGGTGTCCATCAAAGGGTAAGCGGCAAGTGAAATAAGACGGAGTAAAAGAGCAAACGCCAACAACAACCACAGATGGGTTTTATTAATACTCATGATTACGCGGTTTCTCCCAATTTAAACTTCATGGTTTGGATGGATTGATGTTTTGCAGGCTGCTCGTAAACAGACTGAACAAGATAAAGAGGACGTTGCTTGGTCTCGACAAAAATGCGGCCAATGTATTCGCCCAAAAGGCCAATCGACAGCAGTTGCACACCGCCCAAGGCAAGTTGGACGACCATCATGGATGGGTAGCCAGTGACAGGCTCACCAAACACAACAGTTTTCATCACTATGAATGCGCCATAGATAAAGGCACTGAACGCCACCAATGCACCGGCAAGTGTCGCTAAACGCAAAGGACGAATGGAAAACGAGGTGATGCCGTCCATTGCAAGGCCAATCAGCTTGAGGTAGTTCCATTTGGTTTCACCACAGAAACGAGCGTCACGCTCAAATTGAACCGTCACTTGCTTGAAACCCGGCCAAGAGAAAATGCCTTTCATGTATCGGTTACGCTCTGGCAACGCATTGATGTGTTTAACCACTTTTGCGCTCAGTAGACGGAAATCGCCCACGTTCTCCGGCACATCCAATTTCGCCATGCTATTAAGCACTTTGTAAAAGCAAGCGGCCGAGAAGCGTTTGAACCAAGTTTCACCGTGGCGTTCACTGCGCTGCATGTTCACTACGTCATACCCTTCACGCCATTTTGATACCATTTGCGGGATCAACTCCGGCGGGTCTTGCAAGTCAGCATCAATCACGATCACCGCTTCACCTTGACAGTGTTCCAGCCCCGCACTCATGGCGGACTCTTTGCCGAAGTTACGGCTTAGTGCAATACAACGAACGTCGCTAGAAGATTGAGAAAAGTTTTGCGCGATCATTAGGCTGTCGTCTTTGCTGCCGTCGTCCACATAGACGATTTCGCAGCGTTCTGGCATTTCATCCAAAACGGCGGCTAAACGACGATGAAATTCAGACAAGACTTCTTGCTCGTTAAAGAATGGCACCACAACAGACAAAACTGTTTTAGGCTCAGTGTGTTGGCTCACCTTTGAAAAGGTTGCAGCGTGAATGTTGAAGGTTGACATGCTACTCTTCCACTAAATCCGATGAATGAATCCAGTCTACAAACATCAATGTGAAAGAGATGTTGTTGACATCTTTTTCACGTTCTTAGTGAATAATGTTCGGTTAAGACGAAGTCTTATTTTCGAAAACCCGCCCACTTGGAGAGAAATACATGAAACGCGTACTTTTAGTCGAAGATAATCGAGAAATCGCAGGCATGCTGTTCGATTATTTTGAGTGTGCAGGTATGGAACTCGATTATGCAGACAACGGCGAGCTCGGCTTGAAACTGGCGATGGAAAACACCTTCGACATCATCTTGCTCGACCTCATGCTGCCACGCATGGATGGCCTGACCATGTGTAATAAACTTCGCGACGCGGGCAACAACACACCAGTGCTTATGCTGACTGCACTTGATAGCCGTGACGATATGCTCAAAGGCTTCCAACACGGTGCGGATGACTATCTGACCAAACCTTTCGACTTGGATATTCTAGAAGCGCGTATGATGGCGCTGATCCGACGTTACCGTGGTACTGTCGCGTCGAGTAAGTTGGAATACGGCGAAGTCTCTATCGACCAAAAAACGCGTAAAGCTTACCGCCAAGATAAACTGCTGGCGCTAAACCCCACCACTTACACCATTCTGGAAATGCTTGTGAAAAGCGCGCCAGACGTAGTAACACGTGAAGAAATCGCCTTCCAACTTTGGCAAGAGAACGAGCCGAACAACGACGTTCTGCGCAGCCACATTTACCAACTTCGCAACCAACTTGATAAGCCATTTGAACAGCATGTGCTTATCACCGTACCGAAAGTTGGCTTCCGCTTGGAGACTGGTGCATGATCAATCGCTTACTGGCTAGCACGCAAAGCACACAAAGTATGACAGGGCGACTCGCTCTGTTTTTCTCTTTTGTGTCGGTCGTGATTGGCATCTTCTGCTTTTTGTTGATTACCGGCTCCCTGCTTTGGTCTGAAGACCGCGTGGGCGAGCGTCGTATTATGGTCGACAAAAAAGAAGCGATTGAACATTTCCAGTCCCACCCAGAGCAAGGCAGTATTCAGCTTGATCTGCTCACCACCGCTTACAACGACATCTCACTGGTTGCCGAGCGCTACCAAAAATACCTGATTGGTCAAAAGCACTTTCTTGATGAAGTAGAAGACGGTGAATACTCGCGCATGGTTTACATGAGCACCTACACCTACAAAGGCGTTGAACATCCCGTTATTCTGGTTTCCTTGATTGATGAAATAGAGATCACCTCAGAGGAATTCATTCTCGTCGTTGCTATGGTGCTGTCCATTGTCGCCGTGCTGGTGTTCCTGTTTGGCAGTCTGCTGCTGCGCTTATCACAGCGCTTGATTGAACCCGTCAATGCGCTTAAAACCCAACTCGACCATCACCAAGGAGATGCCACGCAAACTTTTAGTGTGCCTGAGGGCTCGGCCAAAGAGTTCCAAACCCTTGCGGATGAGTTGAATGAGTACCGCCACAAAATCAACCAAGTCATCAAGCGCGAGCAGGCCTTTGCACGATACGCAAGCCATGAACTGCGTACACCATTAACCGTGATGAAAGGCTCAAGCAGCTTACTGGCGAGAAGTGCGAACACGGATTTCCAAACCCGCCAAGTGAACCGAATTCAAGATGCAACGCAGCAGATGTCGACCATGGTAGATGCCCTACTCGGCTTAGTGCGTTACGAGCGTAATGCAGATGATTCACCAGTGCGCAGCATCACCGAAGAAGAACTCAACCAAATCATCTTCCAAAGCCAAGCTCAGGCGGATGAGAAAGCACTCAGCTTTGATGTACAGATCGACGGCAACCCTAGAACGCGCGCGACCAATGCCGTGTTGACCATTATTCTTGGCAACCTGATTCGCAACGGCATCGCTGCGACACCTTCGGGATCAATTCATATCAATATGGATGAAAACACCATCTCGGTGCGCGATGAAGGTGAAGGCTTTTCGACCATTCCACATTCTGATGGGCACGGATTAGGTTTGATGATTGTGGACGATTTGTGCCAACGCTATGGCTGGCAATTTAAGATTGGTACACATCCAGAAGGTGGTTGTGAGGCAGTAATTGATCTTGCGTCAGAGCATCAAGAGGCTTGCTCAGAGTAACTTCCCCAGCGCCTAATTCAATTGAGAGGTATCGACTTTGCTCAGTATTAAAACGAGCAATTCGATACCTCTTTCTAATTTCAATTGTATGAAATCTTATGCTGCAAGTGCTGCTAGTCGATTGAATGCTTGCGATGCCGACTCCGACGCCTCACACACAGAAAACATATCTTCGATAAAGAACTTCAACGCTCTCGATTCAATGGTTCGGATTGCCGCTTGCTGCTCGTCCGATAAATAGCCGTAAATGCTTGCCGCGCCAAAGTCGCCGAAGATCATCTCACCTTGCTCATTCACCAAAGTATTGTGCGCATACAAATCACCATGGCACACCTTGTTGTCGTGCAGGTGATTAAACACATCCACCACTTGCTCAACGATAGAATTCACTTGCTCGACCGTCAGCGTAAACCCTTGTGGGAACGTATCTCGGGTACAGGTTTCCAACGTTGGCGGTAAACCTAAGTTGTAGTAACTGTTTGGGATCAGCTCCATCACCAAAGCAAGCTCATTACCATCGTCTACTTGCGCTATGGATTTCACCAAGTTGTTGTGATGCCCGGCTTGTAAACATGCTTCAAGTTCATCATGTGGGTAACCGTCACTGGTCACTTCGCCCTTGAACACTTTCACCGCCACTTCGTTCGGGAAGTCATATTGAGCGTCAGTCCAGTTAGCATGAGAAATCACACCACTCGCACCTTGGCCAAGAACATGATTAAGCGAGTAACTGTTTGTCGTCACTTTCGGCACACTGTCTAACGAAGATGGGTGTTTGCAGAATGGGTTACCTGCGAAAGCAAACCATGCCAATTTAGGCAGCTTCATCAACACATCCGGGAAGTGCTCTAACTGGTTCGCAGATAAACGAATCAATTCTAAATTGACCAAGTTTTCCATGCTGTTTGGCAGTTGTTTGATGCGATTGCCCGCCAATGCAAGCTTTCTTAGGCGTGGTCTTTCACCCAGACTGTTTGGCAGAACTTCAATCTCGTTGTCGGTCAGAATCAACCAACGTAACTGAGTTGGTAGTGAGGCTTCACTCACCACTTTAATCTTGTTGGTTTTAAACCCAACCATCTCAAGGTTTGGCAATTTACCCAAGACCTCTGGCAGATGGGTGAACTGGTTGTTGGAAGCAAAGATGATTTTTAGCTTGGTCAGCTGTTCCAGTTCTTGTGGCAAATCTGACAGTGCGTTACCAGATAAATCTAACACTTCAAGCGTTTCTGCAAGCTCTAAAATTTCCATAGGAAACTCAGTTAGCCCTTCCGCCAACTTCAGTTGTTTCGTTCCTACTAATTGTCCTGTTTTTAATTGTTCTAGAGTTTGCAAAACCAAGCCTTCTGATTGAGTTGAAATAAGCGGCGTAGTCTACTTGGCTTGAGACAGAAAGGCGAGCCATGGAATTGAATCCCCTGAAACCAAAGCGGCCAAAACATCAGGAATAACCGAAATGGTTGTACTGAAACCCAGACTTTTTATCTGGGTTTAATGGCGTTACACTACGCGCCCTTTTTAACGGCAAGGTCGCGTGGTTGGACACGTCAGCAGTAGCATGAAACTCTCTGAAAGCCCGATAACTCAACACAACTTCAACGGTCATACGTTTTTCCTTAAGCGTGATGACATGCTGCATTCTCACTTTTCTGGGAACAAGGCACGTAAGTTTATGGCGTTGATGGAAACGCAGAACAGCGACATCACCACGTTAATAAGCTTTGGCTCCGCTCAATCTAATGCCATGTACTCGCTAGCGGCTCTCGCCCAGATTAAAGGTTGGGCATTTGAGTTTTATGTTCATCACATTCCATCTTGGCTAAAAAGCTCCCCCATCGGAAACTATCGCGGCGCTCTCGATTTGGGTATGAAAATCACCGCCATGCAAGACATCGGTAGCGAACTCCACCCTAGTGAATACATCCACCAGGTACGAAGATTAGATGAGTCGACATTGCTTATTCCAGAAGGTGGACGTTCCCACCTCGCTGAAGCTGGCATCAAACAGTTAGCACGAGAAATTCTTGATTGGACGCGATTGAGAGGTAAAGAACAGTTTACCGTCGCCCTGCCATCAGGCACTGGCACGACCGCTTTATATCTTCATAAACATTTAAGCCCACACGGCATAGAAGTGCTAACTTGCCCTTGCGTAGGCGATGCAGATTACTTAACTGAGCAGTTCAACCAGCTCTGTGAAAACAGCCACCCAACCATTTTAACCATCCGTAACAAACACCATTTTGGTCGCTTGTACGAAGAAGATTACATCACATGGAAAGCACTCTTTGAGCAAACCGACCTCGAATTTGACCTGTTATACGACCCGTATATGTGGCAATGCCTAACACCTTGGTTCGAAGAGAACACAGATAAAACGGTGATTTACATTCACCAAGGCGGGTTACTTGGCAACGAGTCGATGTTACCAAGATATCAACGAGAATTTGAATAGCGTGTTCAAATAAAGTTGTTGCTGATTACAGTGATTCCACTATTTGATGAGCGCCAGAATTTCTTTGAATTCAGGTACTCGGCAATCTTCGACCATTTCATACAAACACATTTCTAACCCAGTGAGCACCACACCGTTTGCGGTTAACTTCGCAAGAGCGAGCGCTTTATTGGCAGCGGTTCGGGAAGATACACAATCTGTGACTAATTCAACGCGATAACCGGACTGACGCAGAGAAACCGCGGTTTGATAGACGCAAATGTGGGATTCAATACCGCAAACCAACCAGGCATCAACTTTCGCGTTCTCCACCGCGACCTTAAACGTCGCCTCTTTACAACCATCAAACGTGTACTTGGTAATAGGTAAATGTGTGCTTTCTAGCACTTCACGAATCGGCTCCGCGGTTGGGCCCAATTTTTCTGGATTCTGTTCTAGCCACAGAATAGGCAAATCTAGTGCTTTGGCGCCCTTTACCAGTTTCGTGATATTTTCAATCAGAGCGTCACTTTCATGCATTAATGTAGCGAGTTTGCCCTGAACATCCACCACAATCAGGCCCGTGTTTCCTTTCGATAACATTTCCATCTCCTATCTTGTGCGACCACAAACCATACTCAACAAGTTGAGCAAAAGTTAATGTATCAGAATCCTTTCATGCTAGAGCACTAAAACCTAGAAAGATGACCTTCGCTCACACATTTGCCCTTAGGTAAGGGTGGTTTGAACTGACTATTTAAATTTCTCTCGAATTAGTTCAATCAAGGCTTTGACTTTATTGGGCAGAAATAAGGCCGAGGGATAAATCAGAGTAAGATGCTGCTTCGGATGCGCAAATTGAGGCAGCACCTCGACCAACAAACCATCTCGCAATGCAGGCTTGGAATGAATTTGTGGAATAAACGCGATGCCGTTTCCTGCTATCGCCATCGAGCGCAGCAAGTTGAGGTCGTCCGAGCGCAACGCCACATGCAGATCTGAATCGAGCAAATCAGCATTGTAACGATTAGTTAAAAGGCGATGCTGCTTAAGATCTTCCACCGTTTTTACTGGCGGATGCGATTCTAGATAGGCTTTTGACGCAACAAAGTGACTACGATAAGGCAAAAGACTGAACTGCACATAGCTGTCATCGGTGACTTTGACCACGCTCGGAAGAAGCTGCAAATCAAACGATTGACGCTTGAGATCGACACTCTCTTGATGGTTTTCAATCTCGACCGAAATATCCGGATACCGCGTTGTGTACTCGGTGATGATCGCGTTAAACGCGGCAGAGCTCATCAATGCGGAAGGAATGGCTAAACGCACCTTGCCCGTCAGCTCTTGTTGATATTCGTGCATGGCATTTAAACCTTGCTGAATATGGTCAATAGGCTGCCCCACCAACTCAAACAAGCGTTTCCCGTGCTCCGTCAACTCAATGCTGCGTGTTGTGCGGATCAAAAGCTGTACCCCGAGCGATTTCTCTAATTCTTGCAGACGACGACTCACTTTTGAGCGTTGTAGTTGATTCGCCTCTGCCGCTGCACTTATACCGCCGTGAACCACCGTCTGAGTGAATAGGTAAATATCATCAAAATTAACGTTCATTGTCCTATTTTTAGGTCATTTATGTTCGTATTATCATTCTACTGAATTGTGAGTGACTTCTCTATAATCCGCTATCCAATATGTTTAATGGAACTTGTAATGACGGCTGACCAAAAATTCAAACACTGGATGCGAACTTTGATTGTCCTGTTCATCGTACTATTTTTGTACATTATCATTGCTGACCGCCACGCCCCCTTAACGACCGAAGGACGAGTGCAAGGATACGTTGTCCAAGTCGCACCCGAGGTATCTGGTAAAGTGACCGACGTTCTCATCGAGAATAACCAGTCCGTTCAAAAAGGCGATGTGTTGTTTACGATTGATGATCGTAAATACAAGATAGCACTTGAACAGGCGGAGCTGTCTCTGCAATCCGCTTATGAAAAAGAAGCAACACTGTATTCTCAACGCGAAGCCGCTCTTGCCAATATTGCCCGCGCACAAGCGACATTTGATAATGCACACCGCGAATACAACCGCTTACTGACGTTATCGAAGCAGAAAGTCATCTCTCAATCGACACTCGATAATGCCTTTGCCCAAAATCAGGTATCACGTGCAGCGCTTAAAGCGGAACGACAAAACTTAAAAGTCATTGAGGCGCAATTAGGCGATCAAAAAGGTCAAAGCACTGCCGTTCGAATTGCCAAAAATGGCATCGAAAAGGCGCAACTTGATTTGGCAAATACCGCGGTACTCGCTCCCAGTGATGGTGTCGTGACCAACCTGCAACTAGAAGTTGGCACGATGGCAAACACCAACATGCCATTGCTGACATTTGTACCAACAGGATCACTTTGGGTAGCCGCTGATTTTCGTGAAAAATCCGTCGCGAACGTAGACAAGACTTTCCACGCCTTGGTCACATTTGATGCCAACCCAGGTTCAGTGTACGACTTTGATTTAGCTAGCCGCGATTACGGTGTAGCAGCCGCACAACAAACGCCTAATGGCGCACTAACCAAAGTAGAAGTGAACAACCGCTGGGTACGTGATGCACAGCGTACACGAGTGAACCTAACCAGCAGCGAAGAGTTACCACCAGCACTGTTTGTCGGCTCTCGCGCTACCATTGTTTTATACCCAGACAACAGCATTTTCTGGCAGTGGATGGCGCAAGCACAGATTCACCTCGCAAGCTGGTTCCACTTCATTTACTAGGCGGCGACAATGAAAACCTTACGAATTTGGTTCGGCTGCTCTTTAGGGCTCGCGCTAAGCATGATCTTCGGTTGGTCTTACGGATTTTTTGCCATCATGATGCCGCTGTTTATATTGGGCAGAATGGACAACTTTAATCTTTCGGCTTTATTGATCGTGTTTTTCTCTGCGGTGTGGACAACCATACAAGCCACATTTTTGCTGGAATACTTGCAGTTTCATCCAACATTAATGACCGTAGCCGTCGGAATCATGATGCTGTTCAAGTGCATTGCAATGATGAACCAGAAAACCTATTTGTTTGGTTACATGGGGCTGTTAGTGGGTTCAATTGTGTTGAATTTTGCCAGCTATAACTTCATGGATATTGAAGAGTTCAATGTCAACATGTGGGTGATGGCGTTCAGCAATATTTTTGTTTGCGCATTCGCGTATTGGTTCTTCCCTGAGCCAAAGTCCCCCACCGAGCACATTGAGATGTCGACCCCAGTGAAAAGCGATATTGACTACATCAGCCAAGTTGCCATGGGTTGGGTATTGGCGATGGCGGCATTTATCGTATTCCAAGTAGCAGACTTATATGACTCGCTATCCGCACAAGCTTCCATTTTGATCATCCTAACCCCAATGACTTTAGCGGGCTCGCTCGCCATGGCAAAAATTCGCATCATCGGCACCGCACTAGGCTGCATCGCAGGGATGGCTGTTCAGCTGATATTGGGCAGTTGGTATGGGCATGGGCTACTCTTTTGGCTCGCCTTTACCATTGCGATGGGGCCATTCTGCTTGTGGCTCACCAAGGGGCAAATTAAAGCGGCTATCGCGTTTTCTGCCATGTCTGCCCTATCGGTTCCGCTGACGACCTCATTGGTGCCAGAACAAAAAGACGCGTTCTTTTCGATCTTGTACCGTTTCAGCTCGATTTTCGTCGCGGTTCTGCTCACCGCAATGGTGATGTGGGTGGTGCATCACTGGATTCGTGTGATGTTGCTAAAGCATCCTGAGATGAAGAACGTGGAGTTGAATTAAACCTGGCCGAGGCTGGAAACGGGAAATGTATGCCGCTCACTTTACTGTGAGCGGCATTTTTATTTAAAACGGTCACCCTGAACATCGAGGAACGAGCGTGGTTCAGGATCTACTCACCGAGTGCTGTGAAGTTCTGAGGTTATCGCCATTTTCCAGTGAGTTGTTAGTAGATTCCTAGTCTCGTCTAGACTCGCTGGAATGACCCTCTCTTGGAGCAGATCCAATACCTAGGGTTGTGGCGAGCAATGTATCTTCCAACATCCGTCATCCTGAACAGCGAGGGACGAGCGTGATTCAGGACCTACTAACCACGTGCTTTGAAGTACGAAAGTTATCGCCATTTCCTAGCGAGCTGTAACCCGGTTCCTAGTCTCGTCTAGACTCGCTGGAATGACCCTACCTTGGAGCTGCTCTAATACCTGGTGGGTGACGAGCAATGTATCTTCCAACATCCGTCATCCTGAACAACGAGGGACGAGCGTGATTCAGGAGCTACCCACCGAGTGCTTTGAAGTGCGAAAGTTATCGTCATTTCCTAGCGAGCAGTAACCCGATTCCTAGTCTCGTCTAGACTCGCTGGAATGACCCTATCTTGGAACTGCTCCAATACCTGGGGTTGTGGCGAGCAATGCATTTTCCAACATCCGTCATCCTGAACAGCGAGGGACGAACGTGATTCAGGATCTACCCACCGAGTGCTTTGAAGTGCGAGAGTTATCGCTATTTCCTAGCGAGCTGTAATCAGACTCCTAGCCTCGTTTAAACTCGCTGGAATGACTCTAACTTTAGTTCATGGTGCGGAGCCTAAGTATTAATATCAACCCACCAACTCTTTACGAATGATCTCCGCACCCGCACTTAACGCATTGAGCTTAGCGGTCGATACTTCACGAGACAAAGGCGCCATACCGCAGTTGGTACATGGGTAAAGCTTGTCGGCATCAACGTACTTCAACGCCTCTCGCAGTGTGTTCGCCACTTCTTCTGGTGTTTCAATTTCGTTGGTAGCAACGTCAATCGCACCAACCATCACTTTCTTACCACGAATCAACTCAAGTAACTCAATAGGCACTCGTGAGTTATGACACTCAAGCGAGATAATATCGATATTTGACTGCTGCAATTTAGGGAATACTTCTTCGTATTGTCGCCATTCAGTGCCTAGCGTTTGCTTCCAATCTGTGTTCGCTTTGATGCCGTAGCCATAGCAGATGTGCACTGCAGTTTCACATTTCAGCCCTTCAATCGCACGCTCTAAACATGCAATACCCCACTCGTTCACATCATCGAAGAACACATTGAACGCAGGCTCATCAAACTGAATGATATCGACACCTGCCGCTTCAAGCTCTTTCGCTTCTTGGTTGAGGATCTTTGCAAATTCCCAAGCCAGCTTTTCACGGCTACCGTAATGATCATCATATAGTGTGTCGATCATCGTCATAGGGCCTGGCAGCGCCCACTTTATAGGTTGCTTAGTTTGCTGACGTAAGAACTTGGCATCTTCAACAAACACGGGCTTTGTGCGGCTTACTGGGCCAACCACCGTCGGAACACTTGCTTCATAACGGTTGCGAATGGTCACCGTTTTACGGTTTTCAAAATCTACGCCGCTTAAATGCTCAATAAAGGTCGTCACAAAATGTTGGCGAGTTTGCTCGCCATCACTGACGATATCAACGCCTGCCAGTTCTTGTTCTTGCAAAGCGACACGTAGCGCATCGCGTTTGCCATCAATCAGTTCTTCACCTTGTAGTTTCCACGGTGACCAAAGTTTTTCTGGTTCCGCTAGCCAAGAAGGTTTCGGCAAGCTGCCAGCCGTTGAAGTCGGTAATAGTGTTTTCATCGTCATTCCTTTCTAGATTCTCGTTGTCGGTTACGCGTAGTTTGCAGACCATTGTTCAAGCACAGATTGATAAGGTTTGATGAAATGCTCCTCGGCAAATTTCCCTTGTTCAATCGCCAGTTGGCTGCGCTCTTCTCGGTCGTAAACGATTTGAGTTAGCGAGTGGTCTAGGTTTTTTAAGTTTGGCTGGTAGCAATTACCGGCAACCGCGTTGGCATTGTAAATCTCAGGTCGGTAAATCTTCTGGAATGTCTCCATCGTGCTTATCGTGCTGATAAGCTCTAGGTTTGAATAATCGTTCAACAAGTCACCGAAGAAGTAGAATGCCAATGGTGCAACACTGTTTGGCGGCATAAAGTAGCGCACCTGTAAGCCCATCTTTTTGAAGTATTGCTCCGTCAACGAAGATTCGTTCGGCTGATATTCAAAGCCCAAAACAGGATGTTGGTTTTCGGTGCGTCGATATACCTTGTTGTCCGATACACTCAGACAAATCACTGGCAGCTTTTTGAAATGCTGTTTATAAGACTCAGAATTAACGAAAGCTTTGAACAGTTTGCCATGCAAATCACCGAAGTTCGCTGGGATGCTGAACTGTGGCTGGTTTTTGTTGTGGTCCAACAGCAAAACGCTAAAGTCGTAATCACGAACGTATGAAGAGAAGTTATTGCCCACAATGCCTTCGATGCGCTCGTTAGTGTTGTGATCAACAATGTTAGTTTTGAGCACTTCAATCGATGGGAAGGCTTCGCCACTACCCTGGATATCCATATCAACGGAGATGATTTCAAGTTCAACGGAGTAGCGGTCACCTTGCGCGTTATCCCAATATGCCAACGCATTAAAACGATTGTCGATCATTCGGAGCGCATTGCGCAGATTCTCTCGGCGGTAGTTTCCGCGAGCCAGATTAGCAAAGTTGGTAGTGATTCGCGTGTTGTCTGATGGTTGGTAATTCTCATCAAAGCGAATGCTTTTGATAGCAAATGTGAAATCGTTATTCATCGTGAGTTGGTATCCTATTTCCTTAGATAAAGCAGACTTTTCCTAACTCTGTGCATGGGGACATTTTTTGTTTTTTGGTTTTCCCAATCGTTAGGTTGCACAGCACTTACGACGAACGGTTCGTACAAAAAACGACCGTCGCAGTGCCTAACACCAGAGCAGTCCTTTTTTATACTTGCTTCACGAGTTGAGTAATATTGGTATTGTTTCACATTGAACATGAAGGAAATTCATAGTGGCAGTTCCAACCCTGAGAGAGCTATCGTAGATACTGTTTTTCATTGACACCAATACACGTAACTTGGCGAGCATATTGCCAATATGTGTAATTAAGAAACTGATAAGGGATGAGCAGTACGTAAACCAGTTTTAAGCCGAGAAAACGCATTGTATAAACAATACGCCAACTGGAATATAGGACAGCGTAACTTAAATAGTACTTTTCACACTCCATCGTTTATTCAAGCATTCGTTTAATTAGAAGTACGTTACATTTATATTCTCGGAAACATGATTATTTAATTATCTTATTTATTTCTTTTTCTATCTTTACCATCTTAAACGTAAAGTTTAATTTCCTGCTGTAAAGCACATATAACTTCATACACGAACATGACAACTTCATTGACGGACTTTATCACTCAACTATTACATTAAGTTCTAAAAAACCAATAACAAAAAAAACATAAACCACTGTTTTAATTTGAATTAAACCCATAAACCCGAGATAACCACATAACGATACTTTACTTAGTTTGGTATAACAAAAACCCTAAAAACAACATGGCTAACATTTATAAAATTTACTTTTATCAATAAAAAATCTCAATATAACATTAGAAAATTAAAATTAAGCAATAACTTAAAAAGGCAAGACTTAATAACCAAATTCTTATTTATTATAGTTGAGAGGTGAATTTAAAAACTATGAGACATTAATCCCACGAATCTATCCTTTTTCTTTTTTTAATAAAAAACAAGATGCACTATTTCACCGCTCATTTATTGAGCTTGAATTTATAACCTGTCCATAATTATAAAGTGCCCATCAAGATAGTTTAAAACAAAAGTCTTTATGGGCTGACTAATAGGAAACAATAATGGAAAAACAGCATCTTTCCGCGAGTATTATCGCACTCGCTTTACTTGGTTCTTTAGCACCAGCACATGCTGAAGATACATTAAAATCTTACACTTCGACGTTGCTTCAGCTTGATGATGGTGATGCACGCTCGAAAAAAATCCGCTTAATTTATTCTTTAGAAAATGTCTGGAACCAATCTTTACTACCAAATGGCGCTAAAGAAGCTAAGTTGATCCTAAATGGCGGCTCTGGCTTCGACATGACTAATGTTCCAAACAAAGAACAAATCTATGGTTTTGCCACTGGGGGAGATTACCGTTACACCGTTCCAACGGCTTTTAAGCTGGCACTGAGCTATTTAAATGGCGCCCCTTTACGCCACATGAGCCATGCTCCAGAAAACACCATTGCAACGGCATCTGTCAGTGAGTCGCTAGATTTTAACCTTGGATTCAGTGCTTCTACTTCTCCAAATATTAGTGGGGGAATCTCCTGGAGCAACCGTGTAACGTACGACCAGCCAGAGTTTCAAACGGTTGCCGATTTTAACCAAGCTAACGAAAGCATTAATTGGTTAATTGAAAACAAGACTATCCGCCATAATACGCCAGCTAAAGACTGGTTATTGTATCGTTGGACCAGTTGTGACATGGGTAATTTGATTGATTACAATGAGTTACCTGTCGTTATGCGTTCAGATTTTAAACCACAAGTCGGCGTCGTATATAGAAAAAATGACATTCAAGATGGCCTAGATACATCAGAGGTCAAGCTGGTTGCTGGTTGGCGAAAAACCAATTACTACTTTGGTCGCGACTGGTGTAGCTGGTATACCACTCCAGAAAATACCTGGAAGAAAAATCGTGATAGCAGTCAATGGACAGAGACTAGCCGAGCCGTAACTATCTCTTGGAATGACGATCTCTACCACTAACTTATTAGCCTGCGGCCACGGAATAAATAAGTGGCCGCCGTATTTACTAATGAAATAAACGGTAAGACATGACACATGACAAGTAACAAAAAACTCTTGACTGGATCGGTGCTGGCACTTGGTGCAGTACTCGCCATATTTCTGATTAATTCAAATAACAAGAATGCCCAGACCGAACCTGTTGCAAGCCTTGACGAGCAAATCAAGACAGAAGACGCTGCTACAATAAGTGTAACGCCTCCTGAGAGCGATGCTGCTCAAAAGGTGGTTACCACTCCAACACCACAAAGTGGCAATGATGATACTTCCGACCTCATTCCAGCTACACCTTGGATATCTGCCCCATTAAATGAACTGAGCAATGAACTGTACGATTTTATTGAAGCTGAACAGGTAAGTTACATCAGTACGACCGACTATCCATTCGACGAGCAAAAGCAAAAACAATTGCGAACATTAGCTAAGCAAGGGGTTCCTATCTTGTTTGACAATACGGAGTCATCCTATTTGGATAGCTACGGTGTCAGCGAAACCAAAGTCGTATCAGAGTATTTTGGTACGGCGTCTGAAGGTGATGTCATCATCGCTACCGGAGTACAGAACGCAGATGGCAGCATTCATTATCTAGTTTTGCCTTTGAAGAGCAACGATCTCAACGATAACAGTAAATTGATTGAGGACACTAAGCTCGCAATCACTCTACTTAAAGAACAAAAGCATGACTTGATAAAAGAGAGACAAAACGAACATCGCGAATAAAAAGTAAAGGGAGATAGCCTCTGTATCGCTATTTCCCTTAAAACTCAGTTCTCAATTAAGAAAAGCCATTTCTCCCTACTTACCGGCACTCTATCCGAAATTACCTTGCCGTCTTTGATGGTGATGACGCGTTTAGTGCGCTCTGCCAGAGCGTTATCGTGAGTCACGATGATCAATGTTCTGCCTTCGGCGTGGAGTTGGTTGAACAGAGCTTCGATCTCAGCACCAGATTTTGAATCGAGCGCGCCAGTTGGCTCGTCAGCTAGGATGATTTGCGGGTCGTTGACCAAGGCTCTTGCAATCGCAACTCTCTGCTTTTGACCACCAGAAAGCTGGTTTGGTTTATGGTCTAAACGATCCCCTAGCCCGACTTGCTCTAGCAATTTAGCTGCGCGCTGGCGACGTTCTTTGGCTTTGATACCAGAGTAAACCAACGGCAGTGCCACGTTATCAAGCGCCGTCGCGTATTCCAATAAGTTAAAGCTTTGGAAGACAAATCCGATCTTTTGGTTACGAATGCCAGCCAGCTCATTCGCACTTAAACTTGCGACGTTTTGGCCGCCAAGTTGGTACTCGCCATCGGTGGGCTTATCTAAACAGCCGAGCATGTTCATCAACGTTGATTTGCCTGAACCGGACGGGCCAAGAATCGAAAGAAACTCGCCTTGATTAATGGTTAAGTCAACGCCGTCGAGCGCGCGAACTTCCGCCTCCCCGCTTGAGTAGTATTTACAGATGTTAGTCAGCTCAACAAGCGGCTTGTTCGACATGTTCTCTCCAGAGTTATTGTTGTTATTCACTTTGTAGCGCCTCCAATGGGCTGACTTTTGCGGCTCGGTTTGCAGGTAACCATGCAGATGCCACACCAATTATCACTAAGGTGAGGATGACAATCGCGACAACGACCCACGACAACTCAGGGACAGGTTTACCCAGTTGTTCATAAAAGGCATTGCCCTCTAAAGGAATGGAACTGATGGCAGACACCAGCGCGTATGTCACGGCTAACCCAAACGCCCCCCCCATCATCATTGTCAATAAAGACTGTACTAAATAGTGCATGCGAATAGCCGATGGGGTTGCACCGACTGCCATGCGCACACCGATATCACGCGTAGATCGCTTTACGGTGGCATACATCACATTGGCGATGCCAACGCCAGCAACAGCTAACGTCACGAAGCCGATAATGCCAAGGAAACTCTGCAAACCTATCAGAAACTGCTGCATACTCTTTTGCTTAAGGAACATATCATCGACTTGGACGACCTGTTCATCACTGACACTTGCCCCGTGTTTACGGGCAATCACTTGCCTGATCGTCTTTGCTAAGGCTTCTCGGTCTACATTTGCTTGTGGCTGCACATTGATGCCACCAATTTCACCGTTGACATGAAATCGCTTCCACGTCGCTAACGGCACAAAGCTGGAATAGTTGATAAGATCCCCCAGTTCTATTTGGGCGCTGTTTTTCTCCAATACGCCCACAACGGTGAACTGCTCATTGCCGATTTTTACCTTTTTCCCCACAGGGTTGACTTGCAATGTGACTGTCGCAAACCAACTAAAGTCCTCATTCGGGTTGAATAAGTCGGCTGCCAGTTCATAACCCAGTACAACGACTTTGCGCGTCTCTTTTTGATCGAGTGGATTTAACCATCGCCCCCCCGCCATCGGCACCAAATTGGTCATGGATTGAAACTCGCTCGTGACCGCTAACGGCTCTTGCCACGAGTTTCTATCACCAACGGTGATGCGCTCTTTCCACTTCGCAGTTGGCGCAACACTTTTTACATCGGGTAACGCTCGAACGACCTCTGAATCGTCCATTTTTAATGTCAGAAATTTACCTTGGTGAAAAGCACCGTGGTCGACGGTGGCCATCCCTCCGGTCAAATAAATCAAGTTGCCGTTACCATTTTGTGCGGTTTTCAATACGCCCTGACGAATACCCTCACCTACCGCCAACATAGCAGCGATACAGAGGGTCGCCCACGCTACAGCCAGAATGGTCAAACCCAATCTCAGCTTTTCTGCAGCCATTTCTTGGAAAATTTGTCTCATCGGTAACAACATGACTAGGCCCTCGCACTCAAAGCAATGACTGGCGTGAGACGCGATGCTCGCCTTGCTGGGAAATACGACGCCATCAATGCCAAGATAAGCGTCACAAGTAAAGACCAAGCAATGGAATCTGGCGTGATCACAGGTAAACCAATCCATTCCGGTAATGCCATGCTGCTTAGGACAGACACCACGGCATACGAAAACATCAGACCTAATGCCGTGCCCACAGCTACCAAAATAAGCCCTTCAAGAATAAACTGACTGAGTATGGATTTTTGAGTCGCCCCGATCGCCAAACGCACACCGATTTCACGCGTGCGCTCCGTAACAGATAAAAACATGATGTTGGCAACGCCAAGCGCACCGACCGCCATGGTCATCGCGCCGCTCGCTCCGAGAAAAATCTGAATGCCACGTAAAATTCCACTGATGACCGCCGCACCTTCACTAAAATCGGGTAATTCGACCGCATCTTTATCACTTGGGTCAAAATGAAGCTGCTTGGCGAAAAAGTTCACGATATTTGGTCGAAACGACGGTGCATCCATCCCATCTCTCGGCTTCATCAATACCATCCAAGGTTTCGCATCCCACAAATCGCGGTACGTTGTTTGAGGAATGAAAACCGTGCGGCTATCGCCGAATGAAATGCCAATGTCCTCACCAACGGTTATCCCAATCACCACAAACGGAATGCCGTTGACTTTGAGCCTATCCCCGATTTGGATTCCGCCCATTTGCGCAATTTGATCGCCTAACACTGCCACGCGAGTGTGGTTTTTCATATCACTTGGTGACAGGTTTCTCGAACCGGATTGCAGCTTGCGTTGCATTAAAGGAAAGTAAGACGTATCAATACCGCTGACCGTACTCGATAAGTTCTGTCCTTTGAGATTGGTGATATTCGCATCCCATTTGGCGTAAACGCTCGACGCCTGTTGCACGAAGCCCGACTGTTTGATCATGTCGACTTTTTCTTGTGGAATATCAATTTGTCGTCTTGAAGGTAACCCTTGCCACGGTTTACTGGTACTCGACGGAAACACCACTTGCACATTGTTGATCATAAAGGAAAACGACTGGGTCTGATGGCGATAAAAGCCTTCGCCAAGTGCGATTAACACCACCACAGAGATCACGCCCCAAGCAATCGCGATAATGGCCAGCACGCTCTTCATGCGGTGCGCCATCAACGTTTGCCAAGTTTGTTGCAATAGACTGCTCATGAATGAAAAGCTCGAGAGATCAACGCCATGGTATCGTCATCGAGTTTCCCTGCGGTTTGCAGTAAGCCGATTCTCTTACGCCAGTAGCTGTACAAGTTGGTTTGCAGACTGTTTTTCGCCTCAAACAAGCTGTTGTGTGCACTGATAACTTCCGACACTTCAAGCAGGCCAGCGTCGTAAAGTTTCTCTTTGCTTTGCAACACTCTGGCGCGCGACTCAACCAGCTCGTTCGCTATCAAAACTTGATTCCAGTTGATATCGACCTGAGTAAACTGCTGAATAACTCGTTTATGAATATCAATTTCCACTCTACGCATATCTTGTTTGGCGCTTAAAATGTTCAACGATGCTTCGTCCACTTTCGCTCGCACTGCACCATTGAGGTCAATCGGCAAACTCAAACTAATCCCAGCGTTAAACTCGCCGTTTGAACGATTGTCACCATCGCTGTAGCCCACACTGCCTTTGACGGTCGGGTAGTATCCACCTTTAGCTGAATCTTTCGCGAACTCGCTCGCTTTCACCATCTGCGCCGCCACCAACAGCTCTGGACTGCTGTCTTTCGCCAGTTTTAGCCATTGCTCCTGAGAGTCCACCAGCATCGGCGGCTGAATCAAAGAATCCGTTCGAATTTGGTCGACACTCTCCGGCATTTGATTGATTAACGCCGCAAGCTCTGCTTTTTTCACTTCGAGATCGGCTTTTGCATTGAGGATACTTGCTTGCTCAGAGACTTGATTCGCTCGCATCTCTTCAACATCAACCGACTTCACTTTGCCTGCTCGATAGCGTTTCTCAATGATGTTGAGAAGTTCCTTCCCCTCCTCCAGCTTGGACTGCGCCAATTTGAGGTCGCCCTGTGCGCTTGCCACATCTAGGTAAGCGGTGAGCAACTTCTGCGCAAGCTCGTTATGCGATTGAGATAGCTCTAACTGTGCTTTGAGATAATTGGCATTCGCTTGATCCAGTTCCGACCACAAACTGCTATCCCAAATAGTTTGAGATAAGGTCGCGCCGTAACTGTTGGAATGGCTTGAGGACTCATTCCAATCCGCTGACGCACTGGCACTTAAACCCGGCAATAACGCACTGCGGCTACTCTGTACGCCAACCTCGCCAAGCTGGACACCGATTTTCGCTTTTTCGTAATTAGGATCGTTCTGCTTTGCTTGTTGCCAAGCTTGTTCAATAGAAATTGCGTAGGTCGGCAAACTGAGCGTGGCAGCCAACAATGCAAAGGCGATTGTTGATCGTTGCAGCTTAACCATGCGCCGCTCCCATCATGCTGTTGTCGATAACCTCTTCATCAAGCTCCACGCCGTCAAGCACTTCGACATTGATGCCATCTGACAGACCGAGTTTCACAGGTTGTTTATGAAACCCTTGTTCTGAGCTGTCGGGGATCAGAACATTCGGTGCGTCACCATCAAATTGCAGAGCGCGCTCCGGTAGAGTGAGCACGTTTTCAGACTTCTTCAGAATGATTTGAGCCGTCGATGAAAAACCAGAACGAAGCAACACATCTTGTGGGATCTTGAGTTCTCCCACTTCAACCTCAAAACCGTTATCAAAACTTTTTGCCGAAGCATTGCCCTCTGGTGAGTTAAGGTTCTCAGATTGAATCGCCACTTTGGTTAGCACACCAGAAATCGCCACATCAGGATAAGGCGCAACCGTCAACATAACGGGCATTCCCGGAGACAACTGCGCAGCATCATGCTCACTGACGCTACCTTTAAAAATCAGACTGTTCATGTCGGCCAATGACATCATTTCAGTCGCGGCTTGGCTTGATTGAGTCGAGATGATCGGCTCTCCGACCTCAACTTTCTGGTTGAGTACCGTGCCATCAATTGGCGCGTAGATCGTCGACGTTAAACGTGCATCGCCGATAGACGCCTCACCACTGCGGATGAGTTCGAGATTCTGGCGCTTTTGCAATACGTCCGCTTGCGCAGATTTGACTGCCGAGCGCGCACTTACGTATTCGTCGTAGTTACTTGGAATAATGTCCTGCTTGACCAAGCTTTCTAAGTTGGACAGTTTTTGTTTGGCGGATTCCAGATCGGCTTCGCTACGCATGAGCTCTGCCGATGCATCCGTTAATGCTTGGGGTGTTGGGTTTGGACGCACTTTGATCAGCGGCTGGCCTTGCTTCACCTTTTCACCAACTTTCGCGTACACTTCACCGACGATACCGTCGATTTGTGACTTGATAGACACAGAGTGTGCAGGGACAATTTTACCAACAGCCACAGCTTGTTTTTCAATCGTGCCTTTTTCCACAATCAATGTAGGCAGCAATTCTGGTTGAGCAGCAGATTGGAGATAGAAATACGTACCACCGCCGAGCAGCGCAATGCTCACAGCGGAGACAAGCCAACGTTTCGTCATTATTTATTCCAACAATTATTGGGTAGTCTAATGACTACTCCTAAAACACAAAGTTGAAGGAATAATATCCTGCTTTAATAGCGGTTTGGTTGTCACAGTTGGTATGGTTTTGTCAGTCGGCTCTGACAATCAAAGACCAAAAAACCTCGACGAATCATTCAGCAAAGACGCTATCTACGATGGCGACTAACAAGCTCTGTAACCGCTCGTTTCAACCGCTATCAATTTCATTCTGAACAATGTGCAAAATGGCGCTGTTCTGTATCCAAGTGAGCGGCTGTTTCTTGAGCGTTTAATATGTTCTCTTGATTAGCCCCAAACTCAGCCCCCGTTCCAGGCCAATAATATGTATCTTTATCACGACATAGTGTGAGAATGACAGGATCATCGTGTATATTGGGCTCATCTCCTAGCTCGCCATACATACTGAAAGTAATCTCAGACCCAACGTCTCCACGAAGTTTCTGAATCACTTCTGCTTGAACTTTAAAGAGAACATCTTCCTCGTGTTCAGCAAACTTTTCAAAACCTGTAATTTTCACCACTGCAGAATAGGGCGTTTGAAATATCGCATCTTTGAGTACCTCATTCTGAGAGTACACTCCCTGTGAAGCACAAGCTGATAAGCTCACACAGCCTAGCAAACTTATAAATTTCTTCATATTTAACTTTCCGTTCCTGCTAAGGCAGAGCCTTTTGTATATATAGGTAAAGTACCTTTTGTTTCATCGTAGTTACTCGGTACTACGAACTTGTCCCAGACATCAATAGAGTACTTTGCTATATTGACTTGGTTGCTTTGGTTTCCTCCTAACATGTACAAATGCCTACCATCAGGGCTCTTTCCCACGACAAAAGCAACATGCCCACCACCTTTTCTCGATTTAATCCCTAGAGCTCCATGTATAGGCTCTGAGATGTTTTTACCAAAACCCTTCCACTCCTTTGCTCGATAAGCTTCTTTTACTGGAGTGATTCCGTGTTGTTTAAAAACCCAAGCGGCAAACGAACCACACCAAGCATTTTGACCTCCAGAGTCATCAGTGCCCCAGAACTTAGATGCTGTAAAATACTCTAAAATCCTTGGATTGGCCTTAGTGCCTGAAACTTCTTTTTGTCCAATTTCTCCCAACGCTGTTTTCATCCAAGGCACTTTGGTTACTAGTTTTTGAGCATCATGAGGATCATTTTTCACTGAACTATAGGATGGTAATCCATTGAGCTTACGATGAGTTCTACCATTTACATCGATCCGACCATCTGGCTTTACCATATAAAGTAGCTTACGCTGACACACTTTTATTGCCTCTACTGTTTTCGACAAATGAGGACTCCGCCCTAACGAGCCATCAACAACCAACAGTCGGGTAAAACCTATTCTCTTTTGGTTATCATTTAAAAATTGTTGAACTGCTTTCACATCATTTTTCGAATTAGTGCCATTTATACCAACAGAGCCACGGATTTTTAATCCCATTCTCGTTACCTTTATAACTAATCATATAATTAAGAAAGTACGCTTTAGCGTGACAACAATAAAGATAAAATGTTGTTTTATACGATTAGCCATACGAAGGGAATTAGGTGTTGAAAATATAGATTACAAATAAACTCAGCTCATATCACTAAAAACACCTATTTATCATCTTTTGGTCACGCTTCAAAGCAGGACAGCCCAGATGTTTTAAACCATGCGTATTAATAGACGAAAAAATGTTTATAAATAAACAATTAAATTAACATAGTAAAACTATCAATTACTATTTTAAATTTAAATAACACTTCCTTTTTAAGGGCACTCTATAATTAAATTTATCAAACTTTAATTTTTATTAAATTGAGCTTTAATTTATTAATCTGACTATTTAACTAATTTCATTTCAGTTAATTGTACTTTTTGGCATGTTAGCGGGTGATGGCGGCGCCAATAACACCGACCCATTTTCAGAAGGAATAACGGACGATAACCAATGGATTGTGGAAGAACCACACATGATGATTATTACCCTAGACCAAGTGTTGCTCGACTATCTACCCATCGGTTCAAGTTATGATGGCCCATACGTGATGTGGAATGGTATGCCATACGCACACATTATTATTCCCGTTAGAGCGAGAAAATAAAAAGAAAAAATCCGATACTCAATATTTTTGAATATCGGATTTTTATTGCGTTATCGAGCTAACCAAATTCTCGCTAATATTCCTATAGGAGTAGTAACGCCAGTTGTGACGGAGGAAATTTCACCATTTCTTAAAACATAAATGGTTGGGGTCACGCTAATTTTCCATTCGCGCATAATATCGCTTGAAGGATCGTTTATGTTTTCAAAACGATATTCTTTTGCCCGCATAAACTGCGCCACACGCTCATTTGGCCCTGAAGAGCTAGAAACACCAACTACGGCATAGTCATCACTCAGCCAGCTCACGCTTGGGCTTACAAATTTACACGCGGGACACCAAGTCGCCCAAAAATAAACAACGACAGGTTGTTCATGACTTTGCGCGATTGCATCGAAATATTCACCATCGCTCAATACGGAGCTCAATGGTGGTGCCTCCTGTTTAGGAATATCTTTGGTGCGATACCAATCCATCACGATGGAAATGACGGTGACAATGAGCACCATCTGTACGATTTGAACGAGCCAATATCGGAATGTTCTACGCTGCTTTGTCGAACTCATTGAATGGATCCTCCACTCGCTTGTTTCACTGCGCTTAAAACAACATCATCAGTCAGAATCACAGGTAACGGGATACCTTGTGGCGCTGCCGGGCCATAGACGATGTTAAACGGCACACCGTAACGCCCATGAGCTCGTAAAAAGTCAGTTACCGAGCCGTCCGGATGTGTCCAATCCCCTTTTAACGTCGCTACATTAGGGCTTTGCAGCAATGAGTAGACAGGATCTTGCCAGATCACACCGATCTTGTTCGCTTTACACGTGACACACCAATCCGCAGTGACATCCACAAACACCACTCGCCCATTATTGACGTGATCTTCAATCGCCGAGTTAGAAAGCTTCTGCCACGCTAAGTCCTCAGGAAGCGGTGTCGCCCATTGGTCGGCAGTGACACTACCAAGTAACAGGCCACCAGCTATCAACACTAATGACGCAGTTCCGGATACAGCAAGCGCTTTCTCACCATACACTTTCTTAACTCTTGCCATCATTACAACAAAAGCAACCACAGCGATAAGTGCAATCCATAACATCGGTACATGATTTGCCATTAATGAAAGTAGCCAAATGCTAGTCGCCAGCATCATTATGCCAAACACGATTTTAACGACATTCATCCACGAGCCAGGCTTTGGTAGTTTCAGCGCGATATTTGGAAACACAGCGACTAAGATCCAAGGCAGTGCCATACCCAATGCTAATGCTGTAAAAGTTGCAAATAACGTTAATACGTCGGCACCCAAGGCAAACGCCACGGCCGTTCCTAGAAAAGGCGCGGAGCAAGGCGTCGCAAGCAATGTGGCAAACATACCTTGAACATAGTGGCCAACTAGGGAGTTATCACCTTTCGAGGCCAGCCATGTATTGGTACCCGATGATAGACGGATTTCAAACAGCCCTAGCATATTGGCCCCAAACAAACTGGTGACCAACACCATCAAACCTAAGAACCAAGGGCTTTGAAATTGCACGCCCCAACCAATGGCATTACCTGTTAGCTTGAGCACCAAAATAAAACCAGCGAGAATCCAGAACGACGTTAATATACCAAGTGAGGAGGCAACAAACTGAGCGCGAATTTGACGACGCTCGATACCTTGAGCGGCAACAATACTACTTAGCTTCATCCCCAAAACCGGAAGAACGCAAGGCATGATGTTAAGAATTAAACCGCCGAGCAACGCGAATAGAAAAACACTCGTTAGAGACGTGCTCGGCAACGGTTCAACTATTGCCTCAGCAGTTGCTTGAGTGGTTTCTTCTGCTAGTAAATTGGTGTCTTTGATGGTCACAAACAGCGACTGACCATCTAACTCCACATCGCCCAGCCAAGTATCAACGATATAGCTCGCGGTGACGATGTTTCCTTCTTGATTCATTCCTTCAAGCTTGAAGCTATAGTCTCGCGTTGCTTCATCGACGCCATCCACCAGCACTTGTGGTTGTTGCCAACCCTGACTGTTCTGTAGCTTGATTTGTAGTTTCGATTGGTTCGCATCCCAACTCGCCTGAGTAACATCAATAAACGGCGATGGCTGCGGCACGTTACTCACTGCTTGAGCGTAACTGAACATCACGTCTTCATCGACTTTTAGATCAGAAGGCAAGAACGTCAATTGAATTTGATAGTCGGTCAGCACACAAATCGTCGTACAAGAAGAAAGTGTCAGTACCGCATCAATCGTGACAGGTTTGGACATGTCTTCGACGTGCAGCGTCATGGGGAACAAAGTATCGCCTTTATACCCAAGAGTCTCGATACCTAATAGTTCGAATTTTTGTGGGTGCGGCCATTGCCAATCCACTTTGGATAAATTTTGTGAATTTTGCCAATCAATAGATGGTGCTACGCCGCCCTCACCAGGTGAACGCCAGTAAGTTTTCCAGTCTCCGGTTAACTTGACATCCAAATAACCTGTAAGTGTTTTGGCTTGCGGATCTTGTTGACCAGTGAGCACAAAGCGCGTTTGCACTGGAGGATGTTGTGGGTTGGTTAGCCAACCTGTATCAGTAGTTTGAGCTAAAACACTCAGAGAGAGCAAACTCAAAGCAAGCGTCATAAAAAACATGGACGCAAACTGAGTCAGTTTAGTAATTTGATTCATAGTGATTCCTAGTTAAAAGACAAAGGTGCTAAATAACTGACGCTAGTGGTCAGAAAGCACGCTTTTATTCTCGGAACACACAGAAAGTCAGATGGACTCGATACTTACGGCCTATCGGTTCCGTCCAATGTTGCGCACCAATATAGGCACTGCACAACCAAATTGCCGAAGCAAAAAGACCGACAAACAGAACAACAATAAATACATCGAGTTGATGTTGAGAAAACTGAATTAACTTTTCAGACAATTCGCACTTGCTAGTTTCTTTAGTATCAATAGACTTGACGCTCGAACGCTCATCAGCAAGTGAAACCGCGGGCGATTCCGTCTCATATTTCATAGAGCATGACGATGCAAAGCCTGAATTTTGCATCAGACACACAACGACCACCCAGCCAATAATCGCCAGTAGCCATTTTGCCCGCTTATGTGGCGTGTGATGTCGTTTAGTCAACAAACTCATAAGAATTCAGATAAAGTAAGAACGAAGAAGATAATACGCGAGTCGTCATAAAGCTCAAGTTGTATCCTCTAAATAGCCTTAAGAGGCTTCACTCGGTAAGCTTTAATCTAGCTTGCCATAAATATATGCCAACTCTGCGACGGTTTTTGCCGAGAACTTCTTCAATAGATTAGCTCGGTGTACTTCAACCGTTCGCATTGCTATGCAAAGTTCGTCAGCAATACGAATGTTGCGCTTTCCTTCAATAATCAAACGTAAAATGTCTTTTTCTCTAGGTGTGAGCGATTCATAAGCCGATTTAGCTGCTGCCATATCGAGGTTTGTGGCAGACTGCGCCTGTCCCTGCAAAATGGCTCGTGCCAGTTCATCGCCTTTGACTGGTTTTTGGAAGAAATTGACCGCCCCAGCTTGCAATGCATCGACCGCCATCGGAACATCACCATGCCCTGTCAGATAAATAACGGCTAGCGGGCTGTTGGCTTGATTTAAAATTTGGTGCACTTGCTGGCCACGAAGGTTGGGCATTCGGCTATCAAGGATCACGCATCCGGCCTGATGAATGTTCACTTTATCGAGAAAAGATTGCCCATCAGCAAAAGTCGTCACGTTGAAGTCATGCTCTTCCAACATAAAAGCGAGCGAGTCACGCACCGATTCATCATCATCGACTACAAAAACAGGTAGCTGCTTTTCACCGCTGCTCATTGAGTGCTCCTATGCCTAGTTCAGATTAGTTTTGATATGGAAACACAAGCTCAACCAAACAACCATGTGGTGCTATCGAGCTGATGACAAACTCGCCACCATGCATTTCCATCACATCGCGACAAATGGCTAACCCCAGCCCAAGCCCTTCTTCTTTGCTACTCACAAACGCTTGAGTCGGATTCTCTTGCTGCAACCCTGTACCATTGTCTAACACTCGAATAGAGAGTTGACTGATTTGGTAATCGCAATGCAGGGCAATTTTACCTTGATAACCTGATGAGTGATATTTCTCTTGGAACAAAGTACACGCATCAATCGCGTTGCTGATCACATTAACTAAAACCTGTTGTACGCCAACTGCATCGACAAGTAATGGACGAATGTTCCCTTCTGTACTGGCCACAATAGAAATGTTTTGCTTCTGCATTCGAAAATGGAGTAACTCAATCGTGTCATCAATGAGTACTTGAAGATCGCACGACGTTTTGTCGACACTGCGCTTGCGAATCAACGTTCTTAATCGCTGAATAATTGCATCGGCTCTTTCAACTTGGCCCTGTATTTTCTCAAGCACAGGGACAATATCTTCATGAGGGCGCTTTTTGGCCAAGCGAAGTAAACCGCCTTCACTATAGTTGCGAATGGCTGCCAGTGGCTGATTGAGTTCATGGGCAAGACTAGTGCCGATTTCTCCGACAATCGCGACCCTTTGTGAATGTTCTAACTGTTCACTTTTCTCTTTTAATCGCAACGATGTCTGCTCCAAAGCTTGCTTACTCTTGCTAAATCGATACTCAAGCCAAAAGTGGTACGCGTTCAACACAATCACAAACATGAACAGCGCCCATGCCCATTCTTGATGACTACGCAGCCAGCGTAGAGCCTCACTCCACCAAGGTTGTTGCAACGGATGGAGATCCAACGCCTGATACAGTTTGTCGATACTCAGCAAGCTGACGGGGGACGTCCAACCTGACGCGCCTGCCGCAATAACCGCAGGGTGTTCAGGTGGCATCGCTAACAATACTTGCGCAATCTGTTTGGCAATCTGAGATGAGCCGCGCTCTGTTTTGGCAAATGACCAGTTCGGATAAAGCGGTGTGGAAACAGCGCATAACGAACGCTCGTTCGGCTGTTGATTTAAAACTCGGTAATTACTCGGTTGTAAAAGCCCTTCACTTAGCATCTGTTCCAATAAACAAGCAGGGACAACGGCCGCTTCCACATTGCCATCACGTAATTGATACAGGTTGGCATCAATAGGAAAACCAAGATAGCGGACATCAGAAAAGAAATCGTTTGGATTAAGACCCATTTTGACTATTTGATAGCGCATCGTGAGATAACCACCAAAGGCTTTTTCTGATACCGCTGCAACGGGACGTCCTGAGACATCTTGCACCGTTTGATAACTTGAATTGGCTCGAACCACAAGCGCCGAACCAATGCCGTAATTCGAGTTTTGTGGTGCTCTGCTGGTTAGCGTTGCCATCCACGACAGCGCGTATTGCCTGCCCAATCGCACTGCCTGACCTGGGTTGGTTAAGATGAAATCCATGGTCTGAAACTTCACCGCTTCGCCCATTTCATCCAAGTTAAGGGGATGAAGGACAAAATGCACATCGGAAATTTGCTGATTGAGCCAATCAATGGTCGGTTGCCATCTCTGCTCAGCATAAAGATGGCCGCGTATCGCTAACACGCCCACTTCGACTTTTTGCTTGGCCTGTGGCTGCTCTGCTTTTTGCTCTTGCATTCCTTGCAGATCTGCTTGTTCAGAAACTGCGCCCTGAGTCAAAGATGCAAAGGCAACTAAGCAAAGAATCCAAAGCTGAAGCCACAGTGCTTTTTTCATGATGAGTCGAATCGTTCCGTCAAGAGAGTACGACAAGAATAACAGCTACCTTCCCTAAACCACATTTGTTTTAGATCAAGTTTGATCTGGGTATGTGGAAATCCACAATATAAGCCTCGCAGTGCATTTCTCACAATGGAATCAGTCAATTCAAATACAACAAAAAAGCAGGTGAGTTATGGATTCCACCAAACGTCGCTTTCTCAGCGCGGTCACAGCCGGAGCCGCGTTAATTCCAGTCGCAGGCATTGGCACGGCAACTGCGGGAAACATTATTCGAAATAACCAGTCCGCTGACCGAAAAGGACAAATCGGCAAGCGTTATGCCATGGTGATAGATTTGCGTAAATGTGTCGGATGCCAAGCGTGCACCGTAGGTTGCAGCATTGAAAACCAAGCGCCAATTGGTCAATTCCGAACCACCGTAAAGCAATACGAAGTTACGTTAGATGATGGCTCTACAGCCACGCGAGAAGCAAAAGCCTTTATGCTACCGCGCCTTTGTAACCACTGCGACAACCCACCTTGCGTGGCAGTGTGTCCGGTTCAAGCAACCTTTCAGCGCGAAGATGGTATTGTCATGGTGGATAACAGTCGCTGCGTCGCCTGCGCGTACTGTGTACAAGCTTGCCCTTATGATGCTCGTTTTATCAATGAGGACACGCTCACCGCAGATAAATGTACCTTCTGTGCTCACCGTCTAGAAAAAGGTCTATTGCCTGCCTGCGTGGAAACCTGTGTTGGCGGAGCACGTGTAATTGGTGATTTGAATGATCCATCAAGTGAAGTCCGCCGCTTAATTGCGAAGCACCAAGACGATATCAAAGTGCTAAAACCCAATGAAGGCACCAAGCCTCACGTGTTTTACATCGGCATGGATGAACGCTTCACCAGCCACATCGACGGACAACCTGCTATTTACGACCCACAAGGAGATCGCGCATGAACATCACCGAAGTGTTAGTCCAACCTCAAGCGATGGCTTGGCTCCCGTGGGCGGTGCAGTATTTCTTCTACATCGGTTCGGCTTATGCGGCTGCTGTTTTATTCCTAATCGCCCTATTATTTGAAAAACACACCAGTCACAGACTGCGCGCTGCGCTTGTTCTGACGCTGGCCATCGGCGCCATCGTGGGGCCATTAGCGTTAACTGGCGACCTTCACCAGCCGGGACGCGCATGGCATTTTTACGCACACATCACTCCGTGGTCATGGATGTCTTTAGGGTCGCTTTTCTTGCCTGTTTTCTCAGGTTTAGCGGTAGTGACTGCATGGCTGTATCTCCGCGAGGATCTGATCAACTTACGTAATCAGCCAGGGAAAGTACTGCCTCTAATTTCAAAGCTGTCACTGGGTGACTGGGCGCTCTCTCGTAGAGTCATGCTTATGGTATCTGTTATCACGGTGCTATCAGGCATCACCATTGCAGTCTACACAGGCGCTGAAATTGCAGTCGTTAAATCGCGCTCTTTATGGCACCAACCCGCGTCGCCGGTTCTTTGGTTTGTCACTGCGTTTATGAGCGCGGTCGGATTTTCTCTGTTGATTTGGCTCTTGCTGCCTAGTCAGTCAAAGACGCTGACATCTGGCGATACTAATTTACTTAAAAAATCAGTGGTTACCAGCGGTGTATTAACGCTGATACTGCTACCGATTTGGGCATCCAACAATTCCGCATTTTCGCTCTATTCTAGCGAACAATGGATGCACAACATTGCCCTGCTCACTTTTGTCGTTTTAGGTTGTGTTTTGCTCGCTTTCATCTTCTTGCGCGATACCAAAAAGTCCGCATCAGCCAGATTTCGTCACGTCATAGGGCTCAGTTTTGTGTCTGCTGCCGCACTGGCAAGTGCATGGCTGATTCGCTGGTTTACCATCATGGAAGTGCAAACCATCGCCAAGTTCGATGCAGGGCTGTATCCATACCAACTCACTATGGATGGAAATGGCTGGATAGGCATTATCGGCATGCTCGGATTATGGCTTGCACTGGCACTGCTCGGTTCGGAGCTGGTTCAGCCAAAACAAAAGATCGAAGTAAAAGCCTCATCACTCACCTTAACTGAACGCTAATCAAAGAGGATTTCATCATGGATAACAAACGCCGTCAGTTTTTGAAATCAGGCATTGCAGTGGGTGGGCTTGGCGCATTCGCTGCGGGTTACGCCACCACCACCAAACACATGGTCGAGGGTGCGCTCGAAGGCACTGCGGGAGAAAAAACGCGTGATATTCACCACGGTAACTCGCTTGAACCAGAGTACACGGTCAACAGCAAAGGCAACCTAATCCCTAATCCAAATCAGCGCGTTGCACCATCGATGTGTTTTGGTTGTTGGTCACTGTGCGGATTGCGTGTACGCATTGATAACCGCAGCGACGAGATTTTGCGCATTACTGGCAACCCATATCACCCACTCTCTCATCAGCAACACATGCCGTTCGAAACGCCAGTCAAAGATGCTTATTTAAGTTTGGCAGGAGAAGCGGGCCTTGACGGTCGTTCAACAGCATGCGCACGTGGCAATGGGATGTTAGAAATTCGCAACAGCCCGTACCGCATTACTCAGCCACTGAAACGAGTTGGAAAACGCGGCGAAGGAAAATGGATTCCGATCAGCTACGAGCAATTGATAGAAGAAGTCGTAGAAGGTGGTGATTTATTTGGTGAAGGCCATGTTGATGGCTTACGCGACATTCGCGATTTAACAACGCCCGTTGATCCTGAAAACCCAGAATATGGGCCGAAAGCCAACCAACTGTTAATGACCAACGCCGGCAACGAAGGCCGAGACGACATATTTAAACGCTTCGCGTTCAACAGCTATGGTACACGTAACTTTGGGCATCACGGCTCTTACTGCGGCTACGCATTTCGTGCTGGCAGCGGCGCATTTATGAACGACTTAGATAAGAACGCACATTTGAAGCCAGACTTTGATAATGCGGAATACATCATCTTCATCGGTATGTCGCCTGCGCAAGCTGGCAACCCTTTTAAGCGTCAGGCGCGCCAACTCGCCAATGCGCGAACAGAAGGTGGCTTGGAATACTCCATCATCACGCCAAGTTTGCCTGCGGGTTCATCGAGCTTGGCTGCCGGTGACAACAACCGCTGGATACCAATCAAACCGGGCACCGACTCTGCCCTCGTGCTTGGCATGATCCAGTGGATCATCGAAAACCAACGCTACAACAAAACCTTCTTGGCGCAGCCGGGGGCAAACGCGATGAAACGAGCCGGCACCGCGCACTGGTGTAATGCTACGCATCTCGTGATAAGCGATAATCAGCACCCGAGAAACGGCACGTTTTTACGCGCGTCGGACTTGAATCTGCCATTCGAGGGCGAAGCGTTGTCTGACTCCGACCCATACGTCATCGTGGATGAGCAAAGCGGCGAATTTGGTGTTCATACCCAAGCTGAGGAAGCGGCACTGTTTGTCGATAAAACGGTTTCGCTTGCATCGGGCGAAGTGCGCGTAAAATCGTCTCTACATAGACTCAAAGAAGAGGCGTTCAAATACAGCCTTGCGTTCTACAGCCAACAATGTGAAATCCCTGTCGAACAAATTGTTGAACTAGCAAAACGCTTCACCAGTCACGGAACAAAAGCGGTGGTCGATACCCACGGTGGCAACATGCACACCAATGGGTTCTATAACTCGTTTACCATCATGATGCTCAATGCGTTGATTGGTAACATAAATATGAAAGGCGGCGCGATGGCCAAAGCGGGTGGCTACCCAACTTCCGCTGCGGGCCCTCGTTACGACTTCACCAAATTTGCTGGCAAAGTCGGCCCGAAAGGCGTCTTTTTGTCGCGCAGTAAATTCCCCTACCATAAAACCAGCGAATACAAACGTCGCGTTGAGGCTGGTGAATCCCCTTATCCAACTCGCGCGCCTTGGTATCCGTTTGCCGCGCCACTGCTGACAGAGCACCTATCTGCGGCTATTGATGGGTATCCATACCGCGTTAAAGCGTGGATCAATCACATGGCGAACCCAATGTATGGTGTACCCGGTTTGAAAGCGCTGCTGGAAGACAAGCTTAAAGATCCAAAGCAGCTCGGTTTGATTGTGTCTGTTGATGCGTTCATTAACGAAACCACCGCATTGTCGGACTATATTGTGCCGGACACGGTCACCTACGAAAGCTGGGGTATGGCAACGCCTTGGCACGACGTTCCGGTGAAAACCGTCACCGCTCGTTGGCCGATAGTGGAAGCACGAACAGAGAAAACCGCCGACGGTCGCTCGATTTGCTTAGAAAACTTTTTGATTGATGTCGCCAAGAAAATGCAACTAGGCGGCTTTGGTGACAACGCGATTCAAGATGCGCAAGGGAATTGGCTCGCTCTCCACAGAGCTGAAGATTTCTACTTACGTTCCGCGGCAAACTTGGCTTATGTGAAAGGCGGGGTGCCTGAAGTTTCGGCAGAAGACATTGCGTGGTCCGGCCTAGAGCGTTTAATGCCAGCCATGCAGAAGACGCTGACAGCGGATGAGATGAAACGTGTGGCGTTTATTTTTGCTCGCGGTGGACGTTTTGAAAATGCAACCGAAGCGTATCAAGGTGAGCAAATGAAGCACAAATGGACACGACCTGTCGCGATATGGAATGAACGTGTCGGCAGCGCAAGAAACACCATGACCGGTGATTTCTACACGGGTTGCCCAACATGGCATCCACAAAAACTGGCCGATGGCACACCAATGGAAGACCAGTTCCCAAGCTCAGAATGGCCTTTCAGCCTAACGAACTTTAAATCCAACATTCACAGTGCGGTATCCAACCTATCGCCAAGGTTGAACTCGATTAAAAGCGTAAACCCAGTGTACATCCATCCAATCGATGCCGAGCGCGCAGGCATTAAAACGGGTGATGAGTTTGTTATCGAGACACCATCTGCAAGCACCAAAGCACTTGCGATGATAGTCAGCGGAATTCGCCCTAGCACACTCGGATTTGAACATGGGTTTGGTCATACCGAGCTAGGACAACGCTCGCACTGGATCGGCGATAAACAACAACCCGTAAAAACGCGCAGCCAAGATGGCGTCAATATTAACGACATTGGCTTAATTGACCCTACTCGAGAAGGCAAAGGCGTGTTGTTGGATTGGGTCGTGGGCGCGGCGGCACGTCAGTCCTTGCCGGCCAAAATCCGCAAAGCGTAACGCCGCACGTTAAGACGTCTCTACCACTTAGAGCTGCCGATTTGTGCAGCTCTTCACCACTTTGTTTTTATCGCTTATAGAACAACCAATAAAAACAAATACGGCCATTTACACTTATTAAATATGTGGAAATCCACAATACCTTTCATTATTGACAAGGCCGACAATATTGTCCAAGTGACTACCAAGTAGCACTTAGACATATTAATAAAAATTAAAGTGAGTCAGCATGTCAAAAATTCTTCCAGTGGTGGTGGCCTGTTTGTTAGCAACCACTATGGGCGCAAGCGCCTCGTCTATTCCGGAAAAAGCCAGCGTATGTAGCGGTTGTCACGGCCAAGATGGCATGGGACAGCCAAATATCGCGCCGATGATCGCTGGTTTAAACGCGAATTATCTCAACACTCAAATCGAACTATTCCTTAGTGGCGAACGCCAAAATGTGGTCATGCAAGGCATGGCGAAGGAACTCAGCGATCCCGCAGATCGGAAGGAAGTTATGGAGTACTTTGCTAACCTCCCGAGCTATGAGTTCACGAATCCAGAACAACGCGGCGACCAAGCTGATATTCGTAACCCGTATCGTAAATTAATTTTCCAAGGCGATTGGGATAGAAATATTCCAGCTTGCGCAACTTGTCATGGAGCCAGCGGTATGGGCGTCGACAAGTTCCCTCGCCTCGCAAGCCAACATGCTGATTACTTAAAAACGCAATTGATGGCATGGAAAAACGGCACTCGCAGTGGTGACCCGCTCAATATGATGGGGGCCATCGCAAAAAATCTCACTGACAAAGAGATCGAAAATCTTGCTTACTACTTTGCCTCATTACGTTACTAGGAGCAGTCATGAAACGTTTCTATTCTTTGTTCGCACTGCCTTTCATTTCTACGCTCGTACTAGCTAACGCTCCATTACCGGACCGCCAGAAAGAGCTACCTGCGATAGAAAAAGAAAAGCACGGTGAATACTTAAAACCGCGTGATCTCAGCACAATCCCAAACACCGCATTTGGTGAGCAAGTAAAACGCGGTTACTCGCTCTTTGTTAACTCACAACAAATGCGCGGAAAATACGTTGGCAACGAACAAAACTGTGTGAACTGCCATATGGAGGCAGGACGAAAAGCAAACGCTGCGCCACTGTGGGCAGCTTACATGGCATACCCGGCATATCGTAAGAAAAACGATCGCGTAAACAGCTATGCTGACCGTATCCAGGGTTGTTTCGAGTATTCCATGAACGGTAAAGCGCCCGCTTACGATTCGCCAGAAATTGTTGCACTTAGTGCTTACGCCTACTGGTTAGCGATGGGCGGTTTGCTTGACAAACATGGTATGGCGGATGAACCCATTCCAGAGCTAGACGCAAAAGCGTTGCAAATTGGTGGAAAAGCAAAAGACTTCCCGTTGCCCGAAGCCATCGCACAAGCATTACCAATTGAAAAGCGGGGTAATCTCTCTGGGCGTGGCTACCCAAAAATCAACGCCCCTGAGCAAGAACCATCAATAGAGCGAGGCGCACTGGTCTACGAAAAGAACTGTGAAACTTGCCATCGCGCCGACGGTTCTGGCATCAAAGACACCAACGGCCACTCATACATTCCACCACTTTGGGGCGAATATGCGTATAACTGGGGCGCAGGTATGCACCGGATTAACACAGCGGCCTATTTTATTTACGAAAACATGCCGCTTGGGAAAAGTGTCCAGCTGACAGAGCAAGAAGCTTGGGATGTCGCAGCATACGTTAACAGCCATGAGCGCCCACAAGATCCTCGATTCAAAGGCAATGTCACCGCAAACTCGGAGAAATATCACCAGCACCAAGGCTATTACGGCAAAACGCTCAACGGTACGCAAGTCGGCTCCAATGCCTTTAAGAGCGGAACGGTCAAGTAAAGTACAACTAAGCACCTTAAATAAAATGCTCTTTTTCCCTGCTCAGATTATCTGGGCAGGGTTACTTACCCTTAAAAACAAGTAGTTACCCCCTCCAATAAACAAGCAACATCATATTACTTTCGGCTTCCAACATACTCATCTTCGCCGTAAAATCTTGTACCAAACGCGACTTCGTTTATGTCTTAGATCTCCCATATGCTCTAATGCCAGAAGTAAGAAACTCGTAAACTCCTGAATCAAAACAAGCGTGCCTAGTGAAAAAAGAGTATTCTTAAAGCAAATGAATCTAAAACCTACCCGATGAGTATTCAACCTAATTCCCGTCAGTTAATTTCATGCGAAGAGTGCGGCCTTGTTGTTCGCATTCCCGATATCGAACAGGGGCAAAAAGCACAATGTCCTCGATGTTCGCATTCGCTGACTAAAGTGAATGCCAAGCCTTACCAAAGCGTGATCGCCATATCATCGGCATGTTTGATCATGTTAGTGCTAAGCATTTCTTTCCCTTTTATGTCGTTCAGCGTGCAAGGGTTGTCGCAAGAAATCACCTTGTTGCACGCTGCCAAAATGCTGGCTGAGTTTCAAAATGTGCTTTTGGGTGTGCTGCTACTCGCAACAGTTATCGTTTTGCCTGCAATCTATGTTGGTCTCATTCTCTTTCTTCACCTTGAAGCATTAAAAGCACGTAAACATACCCCCTCTAAAAAGCAGCAACGAATGGCAAAAGTTTTATGCCGTCTTCTGTTTCGAGTCGAACCCTGGTTAATGGTGGATGTATTTTTGATTGGCGTGTTGGTCAGCTTAATTAAAATAGCTTCCCTCGCAGACATAGGCATGGGCACTTCATTCTGGGCGTTTTGTGTATATACCGTTCTGGTAGTCAAATGCATATCAATGGTCGACAAAAGCTGGCTCTGGGGGCACTTTATTCCAGCTATCGAGCTATCTGATGTAAAAGAGGGTGATACGCACCATAACCACAACCATATTGGTTGTCATACGTGTCACCAGCTCAACCCTATTGAAGCTAAAAAACACCAACACTGCATTCGTTGTAAAAGCCCTATTCACAAATACAACCCCGCAGACAATTTACAAAAAGCTTGGGCGCTTTTGTTTGCTTCAATCATTTTCTATATCCCTGCAAACCTCTACCCTATGATGTACACCGTAAGCCTTGGACATGCAGAAGGTTCAACTATCATGGAGGGGGTAATATTGCTTTGGCATTTAGGTTCTTACCCTATTGCGATGGTAATTTTCTTTGCTAGCGTATTCATTCCAATGGCGAAAATGCTGGCACTCGCGTGGCTGTATTACAATGCGCAAAAAGCGCGATATCTTCCGCACGAAGAGAGTATTTCACGCTTAAAGATCTACCGCATAACTGAGTTTATTGGTCGTTGGTCTATGATCGATATCTTCGTCGTCGCGATCTTAGTTGCACTGGTTCAACTGCAAAACTTAATGGCGATTTATCCAGGTCCTGCTGCGCTCTCTTTCGCGGCAGTGGTCATTTTTACTATGCTTTCTGCAATGATATTTGACTCACGTTTGTTGTGGCAATTGCCACAAAACGAAGTGCAGGAGCCGATTTCTGACAACTTAAACGAGAAAGCCAAATATGAGTGATGAGAACAACGTAACCGCTCAAATAAAACCGCAAAAGCAGATTTCTGCGATATGGATTGTCCCGATCCTTGCGCTAGCCATGGGAGCGTGGATGCTGTTCCAATATATCAACAGTACAGGCCCACAAATTACTCTCCAACTGCCAACCGCAGATGGGATTGAGGTTGGCAAAACCGAAATCCGAGCATTGAATGTAAAAGTCGGACTGATTACTGAAGTCACTCTCAGTGAAAATTACGATCACATCATCGCTAAGGCACAAATGAACAAGGATGCAGAACGCATGCTGCGAGATGACACCATGTTTTGGGTGGTGAAGCCTCGTATTGGCCGTGATGGCGTTTCAGGTTTAGAGACCTTGCTCTCTGGCGCTTACATCCAACTTCAACCGGGTAAATCTAAGATAGAGAAAGAGCGCTTTACGGTCTTAGATGTTCCCCCAGTGGCCTCTCCTGATGCAGAGGGGTTACGCCTTGTGTTAACACACCGCGAGGCTGGTAAGCTAGGCGTTGGTGACCCCGTCATTTATAAAGGCTTTACGGTTGGTCGTGTAGAGAAAACCAGCTTTGATGTTGACACTCGCAAAGCGTTATACCAACTCTTTATTTTCAAGCCTTATGACAGCTTAGTGCGCACTCGTACCAAGTTCTGGCTGAATTCTGGCGTAGATTTACAGCTCAACGCTGAAGGGTTCGAAGTCAAGTTTGGCTCATTAGAGAGCATGCTAACGGGTGGTGTTACCTTCGATACCGTTCCAGGTCTTGAATCCGGTGAACAGCTCACTGAAAATATGGTCAACTTCCGCTTGTACGATGATATTAAACAACTTCGAGAAGGCATGTACGATGATTATATTGAATTCGTTATGCTTTTTGATGAATCGGTACGAGGACTTAAACGTAAGGCACCTGTCGAATATCGAGGCTTGAGAATTGGTACTGTGATGCGTGTACCAATGCGACTTCCAACCCCAGAAGAGAACTTTTCTGCGAAAAAAATCCCTGTATTGGTACGTATCGAGCTCGGCCGTGTTTATGGCGATTTCCAATCCCAATCTTTACCAATGTTAAAAGATAAATTGAAGAGTGAGTTTGCTAAAGGCCTACGTGGTACTTTAAAAACAGGTAACTTATTAACAGGCGCACTGTATGTTGACGCCGACTTCTATCCAAACGACGAGCCTTACGTACCGAGTAAGTTTGCTGATTTAGATGTTTTCCCAACCATGCGTGGTGGTTTTGCGCAGGTTCAGCGCCAAGTGAACGACTTCCTAAATAAGATTAATAACTTACCAATGGAAGAAACACTAGACTCTCTCAATTCAACGTTAAAAACGTCCGAAAAAACGTTAGCTTCAGCAGAACGCGTGGCGGACAGTATTGATAAACTTTTGAATCAAAAAGAGACGCAAGAGATCCCAACAGATATTCGCCAAAGCTTACAGCAATTACAAAAAACACTCGATGGTTATGGGCCCAACTCAACCATGTACAGCGAAATGGAAGCCACGCTAAAAGAATTAGAAAGCGTGATGACAGAGTTTAAACCCGTACTTAAACAGCTAAACGAAAAGCCAAACTCTCTCGTGTTTGGAGAAGATGAAATCAGTGACCCAATACCAGTTAAAGGCAAAAACTAATGAAACGAGTATTCTTTCTGTCTATCGCGCTATTTGTCGGTCTAACGGGTTGCAGTAGCGCTCCGCAAACTAAAGGAGCTATGTACCTTCTACCTAAGGCGGAACCAGTGACGCTGAGCTCTTCTGATATCGCTCAGCGCCCAACTTTAGTTGTTCGTCCAGTGACATTGGCGAGTTATTTGAATGATAATGGCATTGTTTATCGAACCTCTGAGACCCAAGTTATTCAGGCGAAGCACAATCAATGGGCGCACAGTATTTCTGAGCAAATCACTCAGAGAGTCGTCGCGGAACTACGTCACAAGCAAAGTCATTACTGGCCGACTGAAATGAATAATCTGTTGGATCAAAGCGGTGAAGCCAAACTCCAGCTTACGTTAAATAAATTTAATGGCAGCTACAAAGGTAATATCGAAATTGAGGGGGAATGGTTACTCATTAATGCCGAAGGTAAGGTAGAAAACAGCGCGCCAATACAAATCTCACAGCCGCTTCAAGATGAGGGCTATGAAGCGCTCGTCAACGCTTTATCCATAGGCTTAGAAAGCCTAACCTCAGACATTGCCAAACAACTCTAAGTCAATGTTAATTACAGGGAAGCAAGTTGCTTCCCTTTTTTATGCAGAGTGTAGCGACTTCTACTAAGCTGAAAGCTGACGAAAAGCCGAAAAGGAAATTGGATGAAACCATGTAACCTGCTATCACTCTCCTCACTCATTCTTGTATTACCTACATCAGTAGCGCTCTCAGCCGAGACACAAGAATCTCGTTGGCGAAATAGCATAGAAGTGTACATGCTAGGACTGAATATCCACGGGGATACCAGTATTGGTCGCTTTTCATCAGAGGTGGATGTCGATCCTAAGTTCATCGTAGACCACCTCGATATTGGGGCGATGTTGCGATTCGAGAGTATTTACCAAAGTAAGTGGGGCTACTACATAGATTATAGTTTCATGAACTTAAGTGGTGATGTTAATAATATCAAGGGCGCTCTGCCTAACGCTCGTTATCGTGCGGACATCGAAATACGGCAAGGTGTTCTAGAAGCAAAGGCATTCCAACGCGAACAATATTCATTTGGTAAACTGGATTATATGTTTGGATTACGTTGGTGGGACAATGACATCACCGGCAAGCTGTATCGTAATGACAACCGGGTACTAGAAGATAGACTGTCATTACAAGAAGATTGGGTCGATTTTTTAGTTGGCTTGCGACTCATTGATGAATTGAGCGAAAACTGGCGATTTCATGCCAGCATCGACGCCGGACTTGGCAACGATACTCACTTCACTTATGCCATTCAAACTGGTGTTCGTTATAGCTTTAACGAATGGTCTGATCTCAACTTAGCTTACAAGTCGACCTGGGTCGATTACAAAAATGAAGAGGTATTTGAATATGATACGGCTTCTCAAGGGCTTTTAGTCGGACTTGGCTTTTACTTTTGATTAGGTTGAACCCTAGCCTATATTCAAGCGTTGTAACTTGTACCAACTCTAGGTACACGTCTAGTGCCACGTTACAGATGCTTAAATAAGGCAAATTGATCTTCATCAGACTATAAATTGCTCTTCGGTGCTACTCTCTGTCACAAAATATAAAACCCCACTCTATGACCTCATATAGGTCTTGTTGATAAGGTTCCCGAATAGCAATGTCGATTAACATTTCCGATTTAACCACCGCCCTAAATAAGGTGGAGCATATTCATAAAGTGCAGCTTGAAAACGTACATCAGTTCTTCAAAGCAAACGAAGCTTTCTCGTTGCAAACATTCAGCCAGCTGATATCAAGCGACTCGCTTGATGATCGATTTAAAACCATCGATAAAGCGTTCTCTTTGCTTGGTGATGCAAAAACCTACCTTTTAGAAGCGTCTTACCTTATTAAGTAAAAAAGAAAGCCCCGATAAAATTCATTACCGGGGCTATCATTTTCTATCTAAACTACTGATTTACAATTTGTAACGATCATCAATTACCGTTAATTCTGGGAAGGTTTTACCCTCGTCCATCGCTTCTTCTGTCTCTTCTTTTACTTGGTTATCAATCCAGAAATTACCGATATCCATTGGATGAAGCACCCATTCTGTCGCTTTTGTCATGCCGTTTTTAGGAATTTTAACCCAGCGCCAATGAGCAACTCGAGAATAAGGCACCATGTAGCCAGGAACGATGATGTTCGCTTTGCTGACATAGTTTTGGATTTGATGCGACAAGTCGTAACGCTTCTCCTGATCAAACTCAGAATCATACGCTTCAATTAACTTGTCTAGCTCAGGGCTGCTGTAGTTGGTGTGAGCATTCGTTTGTGGTCGATTTGCATTATCCGAGTGTAGGTATTCCCAATACGCAGGGATCTCACCAGAGCCCATATTCAAAAACGCTAGCTGATGCTTTTTCTCAAGAATGTATTTAAACGCAGATGAGCCATCCACCAAATTTAACGTGAACTCAAGACCAGCAAGTTTCGCTTGCTCTTTCAGGTATGCAATACGCGGTGTCCAAGAGTTGTATCCATAGGTGATAGCAAAGCTCAAGCGTTGGCCCTTGTCGTTAATACGAATACCATCTGCGCCCACTTTGTCAAAGCCCGCTTTTTCGAAGTGTTTAACCGCCGCATCAGCATCAAACTTTGGCGGTGTATTGTTAGGATCATCGTATTCGCCATGACCAAAGCCGAGTCCATGCGGTTTACGTGAATAATCTCCACGCATGATGTTTTCAATCATGCCGTCATAGTCAGTGGCTGCCATAACACCTTTACGCACTTCTAGGTTATCCAACATCGGCATCGCTGTGTTCATCCAAAGACCACCTGCTCCTTGCGGTGCTTCGTTAAAGCCCCAGTACTTTTGGATATAGCCTTTTTTGTACACATCACTATTGGTTTTGTCATGCCAAAAGCTTGGTAGCACCATCTCAAAGTAGTCTAAGTTGCCTTTCTCAAAGTGCTTCATGGCAATATCAGGATCGCGAATCACCTTAATGCGAACCTTTTCAACGTTATAACGGTTTTTATAGTAGCGGTTGTTGTATCCCCACCAATCTTCACCGACATGTTTGAATGTCACGCTCTTACCTTTCTTCACTTGATCAATGTAGTAAGGCGCTGCGGTTGGCTCAGATTTAAAGTTAAACTTTCTGACGAAGTTATCAGGCATGCCATCGTTATTTGCGTCCTTTTCTCCTTCAAAGAAGTGTTCAGGACGAGGCTGAAAACCATTACTTGGCATGTTAATCATAACCATAAGTGAGTCATGACTTTGAGCTACAGCAAGATTGACTTTGATCGTGTAGTCATCAATTTTTTCAACACTCACAATACCGTTTGTGAAGAAGTCGTTATACCACGGGTCGATAATGTCTTTTGACGTGTAGTACTTCATCATAAAGACGTAATCATCTGCTGTAATTTTTTCACCATCTGACCACTCGGCCGTTTCGTCGAGTTTAAAGAATACGGTTTTGTTGTCCTCTCCAAATGCCCATGACTTAGCAAGTTGAGGGATCCATTTGCCAGTATTTGGATGACGCTGAGCCAGTTTTGGTGAACCATCCATTAAGTATTGGCGCAAACCTGAGTTCGCATCTGGACCAACACTTCGTAATGTTTGCGGAAAGCTCTGAATGTAAGTGCGATAGGTGCCACCTCGTACCGCTTCTTCAGAGGCAAATAGAGGTTCGTTGTTGTTTGAAATCCATTCGATATCAGCTGGCAATTCTGCCGCACTCAGTTGAAAACTGGCAGCGGTCAGTGTTGCTAGTACTGAAAATGGCAGTTTTTTAGTCATGTTTCTTCCTTGTTGTGTTTGCGCACTAAGGTCGTAACAAGGAAGACAGCGTGTGAAAGCTCACAGAAAGCTGCGATTTAAAATACGCAGATAGGAAATAATAGGAACGTAATATGAAGTGACGTCCTGCCAGCTTCTATATTAATTTCAAAGAGTTTCACTAGGTCATCCTAGACCTTACAACGCAGTGAATGCATCTTCGCCATAGTATTCTTTAGATATTTGTAACGCAAGCCATCAATAACACATGATTGCATTTTCGAGGCATCACAGTGAGTTATGTTACAAAAGTGTGATCAGCATAGTACCAAGCCCTACTTTACTCAGAATAAACCGCAGAACCTTTATCTCAATTGGCCCCGATATACCAGTTACAGCGAGTAAATGATCAGACATAGCTGGTTAAAAGGAATGGTTGTTTACCGCGATCAGTATTTTCATTCGATATAAAAAGTGAGGCATCTTAGCCTCACTTTTCTCCATACAATCGAGACAGTGCTTACATTTTAGATAAGCTCTCATTGATCGACTTCAGCACTTCTGCAGGATTTGACGCTTGAGTGATAGGGCGACCAATCACAAGATAATCTGAACCTGATTGGATAGCGTCTACTGGCGTCATGATACGGCGTTGGTCACCTTGTTCTGAACCAGCAGGTCGAATACCAGGGGTCACTAATTTAAATTCTTGGCCTAGTTCGCTCTTCAGTAGTGAGGACTCTTGCGCTGAACATACCACGCCATCTAAACCTGCGTTTTTGGTCAAGGTTGCTAGACGAATAACTTGCTCCTGAGGCGCAACATTCAAACCAATACCAGCTAAATCACTTTGTTCCATACTGGTTAGTACCGTTACACCGATAAGAAGTGGACGATCTTTACCATATGGTTCAAGAATTTCACGTGATGCCGTCATCATACGCTCACCACCGCTCGCGTGTACGTTCACCATCCATACACCCATTTCAGCCGCAGCGCGAACTGCTTTCGAGCAGGTGTTTGGAATATCGTGAAATTTTAAATCTAGGAATACAGAGAAACCACGTTTATGGAGTTCACGTACAAAATCAGGACCAAATAGCGTAAACATCTCCTTGCCAACTTTTAGTCGGCATGACGCAGGATCAATTCTATCTACAAACGCAAGTGCATCTGCTTGGTTATCATAATCCAGTGCGACAATAACTTTTTGGTCGATCATTTCATCTCCTAACTGTTTTGGTTCTTATTCAATAAAAAGTTAAAAAAATGCAGCGGACAGAAACTCTGCCAGCTGCATTAAGAATTATTCACCATCCAATCCGCGGATTGGCTTGATCGTCCCCCATCCTTTACAGGACGGACAATGCCAATAAAGGGAATGGGTAGAAAATCCACACTTCCGGCATCGGTAATGCGGTTTCACTTTTAACTGTTCACCCACCATCGCTTGTAGTGTTGATAGGCTGTCTTTCGCTCGACCATCTTCTGCTTCTGCAATGTGGTAGTCAATTAAACGGTAGAAGCCCTTCATGGTTGGGTTTTTCAGCAATTGTTTCGTCAGTAACTCTTGAGCAGCCCCAACGTTCTCGTGATGAGCAACTAATTGAGCCAACATCAACTCGGCTGATACGCCTGCTTTCTTATCAATACAAGCTCTCAGAAACTCGACAAGTTCATCTTCCTGACCCAGATGATGATAGCATTCTGCAATAGTTGGCAAGACATCACTGATAAAGTCTTTATCTTGCTCAAGTACCCCCGTCAGATATTTGATGGTGTGCTTATAGTCTTCAGACTCTAGGTAAATTCGTCCCAAAGCAATACTTGCTCGAACACACTTCGGGTCTTCCGCTAACGCTTTTTTAAAATGCTGTATTGCCTTATTAGTATTCCCATCAGCTTGGTCGAGCATGGCTATTTCACACCAAAAATGGGCAATATTTGCACGCATCCTTGAGCGTTTATTACCTAACTTAGCCAATTGGTTCGCGTAATAAATCGCCTTTTCCCATTCTCGTGTTTGCTGATAAATGGTCACTAATTGTTGAAGAGCCGCCTCTTTGTAATCTGGCTCTTCGACTAACTGTTCGAAGATTTTCTCTGCACGATCAAGAAAACCTGAGACCATGTAGTCTTTCGCTAACTGTTGAAGGGCGAGGTTCTTTTGGTCCAGTGTTAAGCCTGAACGAGAAATAAGATTTTGGTGAATTCTGATTGCGCGGTCGACTTCACCACGAGACCGGAACAGGTTACCCAACGCAAGGTGAGTATCGATGGTCTCGTTATCAACTTGGAGCAATTCAATAAAGTGATCGACAGCCTTATCTGATTGGTCAGAGAGCAGCAGATTAAGACCCGTCATATACTGACGAGAGATTTGATGAGATTGCTTCTGCTTGTCTTGCTGAGCGCTGCGATGCCCCATATACCAGCCATACGCAGCAGCTATAGGCAACAACAAGAAGAGTAGTTCAAGCATTAAAGTTAAGCCTTATCCTTATGCCTGTTTTTCAATGGCTGGCTTATCAGCAGCGTTGTTTGATTCAGTTGGTTCGTACTTTTTCAGTTTTTTCTTTAAACGACGGACCTGTAGCTGAGTTTTCAGTTGGATGCTACCAAAGATAACCCACGCTAAAGCAAAGCCAACCACAAATACTACACCTAATAGCGTAGATAAGTGGAACTCTCCTTTTGCTAGAAGATAGTTAAAAGTCACGAGCTCTTGGTTTTGGGAACCTAACGCCAATGCAATTAAAAAGAGAGCTAAAACAGCAACGATTTTTATAATTTTCATGTTACATCACCCTTCTAGGAGTAAGTCGGTAAGATTATGCAGGAAAATGCTTCTTCAGACTACGTATATTAGCAATAATCTATACCCAAGTAACCTCAAGATGCTTAGTTTGTAGACATGCTTAGAAGTTAAAGTTATTTGGGTATAGAAAACAGCTGAATCCACAATTAGATTAGTAAACGATCTTGGATGTATGACTAACTTGGATACATTACAAAAAAGCGGCATACACAAACGTATGCCGCTTTTTTCAAACTAATAAGAGTGCATTAACCAATATTTACACGCTCACGAAGTTCTTTACCAGGTTTGAAATGTGGAACGTATTTACCTTCCAATTCCACTTTATCGCCCGTTTTAGGGTTACGACCTACGCGAGGCTCGCGGTAATGAAGAGAAAAACTACCAAAGCCACGGATCTCGATACGGTCACCGCTCTCTAGTGTAGAGGCCATGTGCTCTAAAATATCTTTTACAGCATCCTCTACCTCTTTCGCTGATAAGTGTGTTTGCTCAGCGCAGAGTCTTTCAATCAGTTCAGACTTAGTCATAGTTGCCCTCTTTGAGTATCTTTATCACTTATTATAGTAAGTAATACTAATTCCAACAAACACTTGCTGACAATTCTAGACAAATTTTATGCAAAATGCGCAATGAAGAAATGCCTTTTATTAAGATAGTTTACTGTCATTAGTATTACTACTTAAATATGACCAAATATAAAAAAGGAGCCTTGCGGCTCCTTTTTTGCTTAAGCGAGTATATTATTCGCCTTTAGCAGCTTTGAAAGCGTCAGCCATTGCGTTACCGAATGCATTGTCATCTTGCTTGTTGATAGATGCCATTGCTTCTTGCTCGTCAGCTTCGTCTTTAGCTTTGATAGATAGGTTGATTACGCGGTTCTTACGGTCTACACCTGTGAACTTCGCTTCAACAACATCACCAGCGCTTAGGATTAGAGAAGCATCTTCTACGCGATCGCGTGATACTTCAGAAGCACGGATGTAACCTTCAACGCCTTCTGCGATTTCAACAGTAGCGCCTTTAGCGTCAACAGCAGTTACAGTAGCGTTAACTAGAACACCTTTCTTGTTGTCAGCAACGTAAGCATTGAATGGGTCATTTTCCATTTGCTTGATGCCTAGAGAGATGCGCTCACGCTCAGCGTCTACTGCTAGAACAACTGCAGAGATCTCGTCGCCTTTCTTGTACTCACGTACAGCTTCTTCGCCAGCAACATTCCAAGAAATGTCAGATAGGTGAACTAGACCGTCGATGCCGCCTTCTAGACCGATGAAGATACCGAAGTCAGTGATAGACTTGATCTTACCAGTAACTTTGTCGCCTTTAGCTTGTGCTTCAGCGAATGACTGCCATGGGTTAGCTTTACACTGTTTCAGACCTAGAGAGATACGACGACGTTCTTCGTCGATTTCAAGAACCATAACCTCAACTTCGTCGCCAACATTAACAACTTTAGAAGGGTGGATGTTCTTGTTAGTCCAATCCATTTCTGAAACGTGAACTAGACCTTCAACGCCTTCTTCGATTTCAACGAAGCAGCCGTAGTCAGTTAGGTTAGTTACGCGACCAGTTAGTTTGTGACCTTCTGGGTAACGCTTAGCGATTGCTACCCATGGATCTTCGCCTAGTTGCTTAAGACCTAGTGATACGCGAGTACGCTCACGGTCGAACTTAAGAACTTTAACTTGGATCTCGTCACCAACGTTAACGATTTCAGATGGGTGCTTAACGCGCTTCCAAGCCATATCAGTGATATGTAGAAGACCGTCAACGCCACCTAGGTCAACGAACGCACCGTAGTCAGTAAGGTTCTTAACGATACCTTTAACTTCAGAACCTTCTTGTAGAGTTTCTAGAAGCTCGTCACGCTCAACGCTGTTCTCTGATTCGATAACTGCACGACGTGAAACAACTACGTTGTTACGTTTTTGGTCAAGTTTGATAACTTTGAACTCTAGCTCTTTGTTTTCTAGGTGAGCAGTGTCGCGGATTGGACGTACGTCTACTAGAGAGCCAGGAAGGAAAGCACGGATACCGTTTAGTTCAACAGTGAAACCGCCTTTAACTTTACCGTTGATGATACCAACAACAGTTTCAGCTTCTTCGTAAGCTTTCTCAAGTACGATCCAAGCTTCGTGACGCTTAGCTTTCTCACGAGAAAGTTGAGTTTCACCGAAACCATCTTCAACAGCGTCTAGAGCTACGTCTACTTCAGCGCCAACTTCTACTTCAAGTTCGCCAGCAGCGTTCTTGAACTGTTCAGCAGGGATAGCAGATTCAGACTTAAGACCAGCGTCAACAAGAACGAAACCGTTCTCGATAGCTACTACAGTACCTTTAACGATGCTGCCTTGTTGGAATTCTGTTTCGTTTAGAAACTCTTCAAAGAGTTGAGCAAAAGATTCAGTCATTTAATTAATCTTCAATAAATTAAACTTCCACGGGTATCCTACCGCATGGGGTTATTAAATTCGCCAGTCATCATCCTTGCGACCAACGCTCTTAGCCTAGTCGAGTATTATTACTCAGCTAGCTTCGATTCGATATATTGTAGTGCCTTTTCTACTACTTCGTCGATACTCATCGACGTAGAATCTAGCACAAGCGCATCCTCAGCAGGGCGTAATGGCGCCACTGGGCGGTTACGATCTCGGTCGTCACGCTCTTGGATCTCGCTTAAAAGGTCAGCAAATCTAACATCTAACCCTTTCTCTTGCAACTGTTTAAGGCGTCGATTTGCACGCTCTTCAGCACTCGCATCAAGGAAGATTTTTGCTTGCGCACTCGGGAATACAATTGTGCCCATATCACGACCATCAGCAACCAGACCCGGAGCGGTCTCAAATGCACGCTGACGACGTAGTAATGCTTCACGAACACGTGGCAAAGCCGCAACTTTAGATGCTGCCATACCTGTTTCTTCTTTGCGAAGCTCCCCTGACACGTCTTCGCCTTCTAGAATGACCTTAACTAAGTCACCTTCCGCGATAAATTGAACGTCTAGGTGTGTTGCTAGTGGGACAAGAGCATCTTCTGACTCGGTGTCGACACCGTGGTGAATCGCAGCGAGTGCAAGTACACGATAAATTGCGCCAGAGTCTAAGAGTTGGAAACCCAACTTTTTCGCCAGCAACATACATAAAGTGCCTTTACCTGCACCACTAGGTCCATCTACGGTTACAACCGGAGTTTGAGAGGACATGTTCTTCTCCACCAATAGTTTCTTTTCAGCAATTTGCTCGGTTTTCGAGGCGCACATTATACGGGTAATCAGTCTTTGGAGCGAGGAAAAATGTCGTGTAAAGCATTACACCTAATGCGTAATTGGATTCATCAATAAACATAAAGTTCAACAAAAACGGCGAGAGCTTCCGCCCTCGCCGTTTTAAATGTCATGAACTTAAGCTCGATTAAACAATCGGCTTTTGACCACGCTCAGCTAACTTTAAAATCACACTATCAGCGACTTTACCCGCCACACCTGCTAGCTTGTCGGCCAGTTTTTTCTTTTGTACATAATGCACAGAAAGTACAGTTTTATCTTTGCATGCTGCAACAACGATATCATCAGATGTACCAATGTCATCCACCAAACCAAGCTCTTTCGCTTGTGTACCGAACCAGTGCTCCCCAGTGGCTACTTTGTCTAGGTCCAAACTAGGACGACGCTCACGGATGAAGTCTTTAAACAAGACATGTGTTTCTTCAAGTTCTTGCTTAAACTTATCGCGCGCTTTATCGGTATTCTCACCGAACATCGTTAGCGTGCGTTTATATTCACCCGCTGTTAGTTGTTCGTACTCAATGTCATGTTTCTTCAACAGTTTGTTGAAGTTAGGAATCTGTGCGATAACGCCAATAGAACCCACAATTGCAAATGGTGCAGAAACAATTTTATCTGCTACACATGCCATCATGTAACCGCCACTTGCCGCAACTTTGTCAACAGAGATGGTCAGAGGAAGACCCGCAGCTTTGATTCGGTCCAGTTGAGAAGAGGCAAGGCCGTAACCATGAACCATACCACCGCCAGACTCTAAGCGAAGTAACACTTCATCACCTTCACGTGCGACAGCCAAAATAGCGGTGATTTCTTCACGTAGAGACGCGACTTCTTTTGCGTCTATGCTACCGTTGAAATCAAGAACAAATAGGTGTGGTTCACGCTTGCTATCTAATGAACCGTCTTTGCTCGCTTGTTTGATTTCTTTCTCGCGAGATTTGTTCTTCTCTTTTTCTTCTTTCTTGACGGCTTTATCTCGAGCCTTGATGAAAGCATCGTCATGCAAATGATGCTCTAACTGCTCAACAGATTGTTTGTGTTGCTCTGAAAGGTTGGTAATCTCTAACTCCCCTTTCGCCGCACCCGATTTGCCACCAGCCGATTTTGCAATAATGAGCAGAACAATTATCGCAGCAACCACCGTGATAATTTTGGCCAGAAACAGACCATAATCTAATAAAAATTCCAACGAGAGCTCCTTTATCTCATTTCAGATGACGTTAGTATGTTACGCAGAAACATCAGCGAGAAGGCAGCGCGGTTTGTAACCACTTGTTCTGATTGATAGCATACCTAACGAAAGTTCTGGAATTGGTATAACACATGAATTGGTGTATTGTAACCATCTTGTCACGATTACCAAGATTTTCCATTGAGAAACAGGCGTTTTTAGCGTCAATTAACTATCATGGACCCTCTTACAATAATAAGGATTTATCGCCGTGAACTACTCCGTTTCAGCTGATGCTCTAAAAGGTAAAGTCATTCTTGTTACTGGCGCTGGTAATGGCATCGGCCGTCAAGCCGCGCTTTCTTATGCCGAGCACGGTGCAACTGTTATTCTCTTGGGTAGAAATGTGCAAAACCTTGAATCTATCTATGATGAGATTGAAGCTGCTGGCTATCCACAAGCTGCTATCATTCCATTGGATCTCAAGGGTGCAACTCAGCAGAATTACATTGATATGGCAGAGACAATCGAAGGACAGTTTGGTCGCTTGGATGGTCTATTACACAACGCAGGTGTCTTGAGTTCGCTGTGTCCATTTGATCAAATCAAAGAGGAAGACTTCGACGATATCATGCAGATCAACGTGAAAGCCGAAGTGCTAATGACTCAAGCACTACTGCCTGTGATGCGTAAATCAGAAGCTGGGCGTATTATCTTTACCTCTTCAACCGTCGGCCACTCTGGCCGCGCATTCTGGGGGCCATACGCTATCTCTAAATTTGCCGTAGAAGGCATGATGCAAGTTTTGGCTGACGAGCTGAGTGATACACCGATCCGCGTTAACGCAATTAACCCTGGTGCCACTCGTACTCGCATGCGTGAAAAAGCATATCCGGGTGAAGATGCGAATACTCTCAAAACGCCACTGGATATCATGCCGCTATATTTGCACTTAATGGATCCTGCGGTTACCGATGTGAACGGTCAGTGCATCGACGCTCAACCGAAGCGTAAATAACTCATTCAGGTTACCTCACATAATCGATTGAAAAGGCAGCAAACGCTGCCTTTTTTCATTTCTCTCTTCATAAAAATCTTGCGACTTTCTCCCACAGAAATATACTGTATATATATACAGGTATTTATTATGCAAGATATTATTCAGAACTTAAAAAGCCAACACCTTGTTTGGCAAGCAAATTTAACGAAAGCAGATCCTCAGCAGTTGCAGACTAGTTCCGGTTTTTCTGAATTAGATGATTTGCTCGGCGGAGGCTTTCCACCTCATGGCGTAGTGGAGATGGAATCTATTGGTAGTATTGGTGAATTGCGTTTGCTCGCTCCCTATTTAAAAGCCACTCAGACCAATGGTGTGACCGCATTTATTCAACCACCTGCGCTAGTGAATTCTCTGTTTTTACACTACATCGGGTTGGATATAAACCAAGTGTGGGTCGTTACTCCAACTCACCCCAAAGATGCTCTTTGGGCTGCAGAGCAATGTCTGAAAAGTGGGGTATGCAGTAATGTTTTGTTATGGCAAGAAGAGCTTGAAATACATCAAGTGAAACGCTTACAGGTAGCAAGTGAACAAGGGAGTTGCCCTCTCTTTATGCTTAAAACAGATACTATCAACCGCTTGTCTTTGCCTGTGTCACTCAGTTTAAAACTGAAAGGCGACGAGCAAGGGATTCATGTTGAAGTGCTGAAAAGGAAAGGAGGCTGGAATAGAGGTAGCGTTAGTATCGGCTTCCAACACCATTATCCGCAACTGGTGAAACCATCATCTGAAACTGTGCACTCGACTGTGGTCAATTTCCCACTGGCGAACCAAGGTTAGTGATATGGCTCTGTGGATTTACTTGCACTTCCCTCGCCTGCAGCTAGACGCACTCTTTGGTGATAACCAAGAACAACCCGTGGTGATTGTCGAAAGCCAACGTTGCCAGATTATTCAATACAACGAGATTGCCGAACAACAAGGCATTAAGCCTGGTATGGGCTTAGGCAGTGCTGCGTCCTTGTGTCGAGATTTACAAGTGCATCCTTATCATCCGCACACCGAATGGAGCAAGTTACAAGAAATTGCTCAATGGCTGTATTTGATCACATCTGACGTTGTGTTGATGCCAAACCAAGGTATTTTACTACGTGCTACTCCAATGCTCGCTCTGTATGAAGGGCTTGAAAACTATTGGAATAAAGTCAGAGCTCACTTATCGGAGCTGAAACTGAGTTTTCAATTCGGATGTGGTTTTTCGCCTTTTGCTGCCAAATTGATGGCATTATCAGGAGCGAACGTCATCGGCGAAGACAAATCTGCCATACAAAAAGTCCTATCACCATTACCGTTAACACTGGCAGATTTATCAAGCGCTACAGTAGAGAAGTTACAACGTGTAGGCGTCACCACATTGCAAAACCTGCTTGAACTGCCATTGCAAGACATCGCACGACGCTTTGATATCGATTTGGTGAACTACGTTGGTCGACTGACTGGGCAGTTTAAACACCCTGTCGACTTTTATCACCCTACCGAATCCTTCCAAGTTTATTTAGAGCTGTTGTTTGAGATCGAAAACGTTCAGTGGATTGAAAAGCCGTTGGCCAAATTACTTCGTCAACTCGAAACCTTTCTTAAATTAAGAGATAAGGTCGCTTTTGAACTGTGTTTAGCACTCCACCAGCGTGAGAAACAAGAGCAACACCTTCAACTCACTTCTGCGCAAGGTGATTACCTATGTCAGCGTTGGCAACAGTTAGCGAGTTTAAGCTTAGAATCACTCTCGCTTAATGGCCCAGTCACAGGGCTAACGTTAAAAGTCATCCGTCAAGGTGAGCCTCTTAGTGCATCACGCGATCTCTTTGCTGGGCAGAAAGGAAACATGAATGCTTTAGAGCTGCTCTCTTTACTGCAAGCTAAATTGGGAAAAAGTGCTGTTTTAAAACCCAATATTGCTTGCGATCCTAGACCAGAAAAGGCCAGTCAGTATCGCCCTGCTGATGCTCCGGATGAAAAGGGGCACGCCATACCATCCATACTACGCCCAGCAATGCAATTACCGACTCCCATTGTATTGCAAGAGCAAGTTTCTTTGGTCCACGGACCTGAGCGAATAGTTTCTGGGTGGTGGGATGGTGATGAGATCATGCGTGATTACTACATTGCACACACCAAGCAAGGCCGCTGGTTATGGATATTTCGCGATCAGCACAAGCACTGGTTTCTTCATGGCTATTTTTGTTAAATCGACAGTTATTTTTGTTGGGTCATTATGAGTTACGCGGAACTATTTTGTCAGTCTAACTTCTCTTTTTTGACTGGGGCTTCTCATGCAGAAGAGCTGGTACTCCAAGCTGCTTTCTATCGCTATCAAGCTCTAGCTATAACGGATGAATGTTCAGTCGCGGGCGTTGTCAAAGCCCATGCGACCATCGAACAACATAAACTCGATATCAAACAAATCGTTGGAAGTATGTTTTGGTTAAATGATGAATGCCAAATCGTACTGCTTTGCCCTTGTCGCAAGGCTTATGCCGAGTTGTGTCGTATCATCACAAACGCAAGAAGACGCAGTGAAAAAGGCAACTATCAACTATTCGAATGGGATTTGATGTCGGTTCGACATTGTTTGGTATTGTGGCTGCCCACACATCAAGAGAGTGATCACTATTGGGGGCGCTGGCTCAATCAACACCACGCTAATCGTTTGTGGGTAGCGATTCAGCGCCATTTGAGTAACAACGATACTGAATACATTGCGCACTGCGAGCAGTTAGCACATGAATTTCAATTACCTATAACTGCCTGCGGAGGCGTTCTCATGCATGATGTTGAACGCTTGCCATTACAACATGTACTTACTGCTATAAAGCATGGGTGTAGCGTCGATAAACTCGGTTTTGACCGTATTTCGAATACTGAGCGAGCGCTTCGTCCTTTTAAAAAGTTGATTCGGATTTACAAACCAGAATGGCTGGAAGAAAGCACTTATATCGCCGATTTATGCGAGTTTAAGCTCTCCGATTTAAAATACGAATATCCTACCGAGCTGATCCCAGATGGTTATACACCCGACTCTTACTTACGTATGTTGGTCGAGCGCGGTAAAAAGCTGCGTTTTCCTGAAGGCGTGCCAGCAGAAGTCAATCAAACCATCGAGAATGAACTGGCGCTTATTCAAGAGCTGAAATACCACTACTATTTCCTTACTATTCACGACATCGTAATGTTCGCGAAACAGCAAGACATTCTTTACCAAGGGCGGGGTTCCGCTGCAAACTCTGTGGTGTGTTATTGCCTGGAAATTACCGCCGTCGATCCTCGGCAAATCGCTGTCTTATTCGAACGATTTATCAGTAAAGAACGTAAGGAACCGCCGGATATTGATGTGGACTTTGAACACGAGCGCCGTGAAGAAGTTATCCAGTATATTTACAAAAAATATGGCCGTGAGCGTGCAGCACTTGCTGCAACAGTGATCAGCTATCGCTTTAAAAGTGCCGTGCGTGAAGTCGGTAAAGCACTAGGGATTGAAGAGACCCAATTGGATTTTTTCATTAAGAACGTTAATCGCCGAGATCGCAGCCAAGGCTGGCAAGCTCAAATTATTGAACTGGGCTTACAACCAGAATCTCTCAAAGGGCAGCAGTTCATCCAATTGGTCAACGAGATCATTGGCTTCCCACGCCATTTATCTCAGCACGTAGGTGGCTTTGTAATTTCATCTGGCCCTTTATATGAGTTGGTACCTGTTGAAAATGCCTCGATGGAAGATCGCACTATCATTCAATGGGATAAAGACGATTTAGAAAGCTTGAAGCTACTAAAAGTCGATGTACTCGCACTCGGTATGTTAAACGCCATCAAAAAGTGCTTTCAGCTGGTCGAGAAACATCACCAGCGATCCCTCTCTATTTCCGAAATCACTCGCCGACAAGATGATCCACACGTGTACCGCATGATCCAAAAAGCCGACACGATAGGCGTATTCCAAATTGAATCTCGTGCACAAATGAGCATGCTTCCTCGCCTAAAGCCTGCTTGTTATTACGACTTAGTGATTCAAATTGCAATTGTTCGTCCAGGCCCTATTCAGGGTGATATGGTGCATCCTTTTTTAAAACGACGAGATCACAAAGAGCCTGTCAGTTATCCATCGGAAGAAGTAAAAAGCGTTCTTGAGCGGACTATGGGCGTCCCTATTTTCCAAGAGCAAGTCATCAAGCTAGCCATGGTAGCCGCAGGGTTTAGCGGCGGCGAGGCCGATCAACTCCGTCGAGCGATGGCATCATGGAAAAAGAATGGCGATCTCGCTAAATTCAGACCAAAACTGATCAATGGTATGCAAGAGAGAGGTTATGACTTAGCGTTTGCTGAGCGCATTTTCGATCAGATTTGCGGCTTTGGTGAGTACGGCTTCCCTGAAAGTCATTCAGCGTCTTTCGCAGTGCTGGCATATTGTTCTGCATGGTTAAAATATTATTACCCAGCCGAATTTTACACTGCATTGTTGAACAGCCAACCAATGGGATTTTATAGCCCATCGCAATTAGTACAAGATGCTCGCCGACATGGCGTCGAAGTATTGCCGGTGTGCGTCAATCATTCAAAATATCAACATCATCTCGTCTCACGTCCGAATGGCAGGCTCGGCGTGCAACTTGGTTTTCGCTTGGTGAAAGGCTTTAACGCAGAAAGCGCACAAAGGCTTATTGAGCGCAAACCACTTAATGGTTACCGATCGATTCAAGAAGTAAAGCAGATATTAAGAAGCCGAAGTGACATTGAATTATTGGCTTCAGCCAATGCATTTCAGGCCTTATCGGGAAATCGTTATAACGCTCGCTGGGCAGCAATGGATTCCTTATCTGACCTACCATTGTTTCACAAGGTCGAAGAACCCAATGTTAGCTACCAGACTCAACCTTCTGAATATGAAAATTTAATTGAGGATTACGCAAGCACGGGACTATCTTTTAGCCGCCATCCAATTAAATTATTAGAAGAAACGGGCAAACTCCCTCACTTTACCCGCATGAGGCAACTGACAGAGAAACCGCATAAGTCACTGGTCACAGTGGTAGGTGTGGTAACAGGAAGACAATCTCCAGGCACCGCCGCTGGCGTGACATTTTTTACGTTAGAAGATGACACGGGCAACATTAATGTGGTCGTTTGGCAAGCGACAGCACGAGCCCAAAAGCAAGCGTATTTAGGCGCTAAAGTATTAATGGTGAAAGGCATTCTTGAAAGAGAGGGAGAAGTCACGCACGTCATTGCTGGTAAGTTGATTGATTGCACGCACTACTTGAACAATCTACAAAGTAAATCTCGGGATTTCCATTAGTACAGAGGAATTAAGGAGAGAGATGTTAAAAAACAGAGAGAGGTGCGCTCCCTCTGATTTCACTAGATCTAATCATGCACTTTTAGAAAGCATCTGGCGTAATCGGTCTTGAGCAACTTCAACCAGCAGATCCGGTTGGAATTTAGATATAAAGCGATCACAGCCTACTTTTTGCACCATGGCTTCATTAAAACTACCGCTCAGAGAAGTGTTCAATGTGATAAACAACTTAGACATACGTGGATCTTGGCGCACTTCATGGGTCAGTTTATAACCGTCCATTTCAGGCATTTCAGCATCCGTAATCATCATCAACAGCTCTTTTTCTACATCTTTACCTTCATCACACCAACGTTTTAAAACCGTTAGCGCTTCTAGCCCGTCACGACACTCGATGATATTCATACCCAATTGAGAAAGCGTATCGCGAACTTGATTACGAGCTGTAGAGGAATCATCTACAATCAGAACATTACGCCCGACCATTGCTTGGGCCAATTCTTGATCGAGAATGTCCTCCGAAATAGTCACGTCGTAATGCACGATCTCTGCTAAAACTTTTTCAACGTCAATAATTTCGACAATTTGAGAGGCATCCCCCTCTTTGATTTGCGTGATAGCCGTGAGGTAATTCGAGCGACCAGACGTAGAAGGAGGCGGCTGAATTTCAGTCCATGCCGTATTAATAATGTTTTTAACCGGACCGACTAAGAAGCCCTGCACCGTGCGGTTGTACTCTGTCACGATCAAATTTTCTTCTTCCGCTTCACCACGTAAAGCAGGAAAACCAATTGCGCCTCGTAAATCAATCACTGGTACCGCTTCACCTCGTAGAGAAGCAACCCCACGAATATTGTAGTGCGATCCAGGGAGCTTGGTTAACGGTGGAAGCTTGATGACCTCTTTCACTTTGAACACATTAATCGCAAATAATTGGCGACTATTTAAAGTGAACAGCAGAAGCTCTAGTCGATTTTCACCAACCAAGTTTGTACGCTGGTCAACCGTATTTAACACTCCGGACATACTACTACCTAAATTATGGATAATTCTTATTTTACTCGAAATCATTACAGACACAGCAAGGTTATATAACCAAATAACCTTAAAATATTTGGCTTTTCGAGCACAGCTTTAAAGTACAACAGTTTTAGCGTATTACTTCTCTTTGTATCAGACGCAAAGTCACGCAGCACATTGAAAGCCATTTTGTTTATTTACTTGAGCTTTTTAGGAAATTACATGAATGGCGCAGATATAGCAATGCAGCATAACTCAAATTCCCTTTCTAGTAATAGGCGATCAAAAAGGGTGAGCCGTTAAGTCTCACCCTAAATCACCTACAAATGCAGTCTCAACAGCTAGGCACATCATCATGTTAAAAAGTACTTAACCTTCCACAACCTTCATCAATAGTTGACCATCGTACAACGCTTGCTTAATCAACGCGGCACCAGGCATTGTGGCTTGCTTATAGAAACGAGACTCCACCAGCTCAAGATCTTGGTGATAAACAGGTAAACTCTGCTCTTCGATACAGCGACGAACCGCAGGATAAAGCACATCTTTTGCTTGGTTAATCACACCACCGATCAAGATTTTCTCAGGGTTAAATAAGTTGATCACAATAGCAATTGCAGAGCCTAAGTAGCGTCCAAGTTTTTCAATCACATCGACGGCCAAAGGATCACCGTTTGCAGCGGCTTCACAAATGCTCTCAATACTCATTTCTTCTTGTTTAGCAAGAATAGAGTCTTCGCCATCAGCGATTCGTCTTACGACTTCTTCACGAATGGCTTGAGAACTGGCAACGGTTTCCAAACAGCCAATATTGCCGCAATGACAACGTTTTCCATTTGGGTCAATTTGAATATGCCCGAGTTCACCAATGTTACCGTGACGACCTTGCAAAACGCGCCCATCCAGAATGATGCCCGCACCTAAACCGTGGTGGATAGAGATAAGAACGGAGTTGTCATTATCTTGAGAATGACCAAAAAGCTTTTCTGCTAATGCCCAAGCTCGCGTGTCATTGGCAATGAAAACTGGCAAGCCTGTTGCTTTGTATATCTCTGGTCCAAGAGCAAGATTTTCGACATTGTAATGAGGCATCTGCAAAACGACACCTTGCTCTGAGTTCACGAGACCAGGCAGCGTAAGGGCAATACTGGTAACCCGATCCAGTTGATCCGCGTAAGTCTGAAAAAATTCATCAATTTCGTAAAGCAGGCGCTCAAGCACATCGTCTTGATCAAGCTCGTGTATCTCGATTTTAGTATCGATCAGTACATCACCGCCTAACTCATGCAAAGCAATGGTTAAATAACCTCGCCCCAAACGCATTGACAAAAATTGCCAGCCTTCATTATTGACCTGCAAACCGACAGCAGGTCGACCACGACTCGTCGCTTCTTGTACTGTCGTTTCATGAATCAAGTGCGCTTCAATTAATTCTCGAGTGATTTTGGTGATACTAGCAGGAGCAAGCTCACTCTGCTTGGACAAATCAATTCGAGAAATAGGACCTTTTAGGTCAATTAGTTTATATACACGACCAGCATTGACCTGTTTGATATGATCAATATGGCCCGGTTGAGCCATGTACATCTTGCACTCCGAAATTCTATAACGGGACAATTTTTTTACTTTGCGAACTAATTGTGAAGTGAATTAATAAATCCCCGTGACAAGCATCACGTATAAACCTGTTTGTTTGTGTATTCAATCAAATAACGAAGAATCTACTCCTGTTAAATTGTTTGAAAAATAACTTATTTTTATTCACTAAATTATGAAGTAGTGCCTTTAAAGCAGCGCATTTTTATCAATAAGGCCATTGCCTGTCGAATATCTGTCTGTTTTACCGGGGTTACTCTTAATATAAACATTCTGTGCATATACTTATATTCAAGTAGCTTTAAGGTGTGGGCTCAGCAACGAGGCTAACCTTGAGAGCGATTGCGTAAAGTAAGGATAGAGTTCAAGTTACCTTTACACACACATTCATCGGAGAATCTATGACTTCCAAATTAAGACGAACAAAAATTGTCACTACGCTGGGTCCTTCAACGGATAAGGACAATATACTTGAGGAGATCATCAAAGCCGGTGCAAACGTTGTCCGTATGAATTTTTCACATGGAACCAGTGAAGACCACATTCAACGTGCGAACAAAGTCCGTACCATTGCAGCAAGACTTGGGCGTCAGGTTGCTATTCTTGGTGACTTACAAGGCCCTAAAATCCGTGTATCAACGTTTAAAGACGGCCAAGTCATTTTGAATGTGGGCGATAAATTCACATTAGATAGTGATTTACCAAAAGGTGAAGGCAATAAAGAATCTGTAGGGTTAGATTATAAAGAACTACCGCAAGATGTTTCACCAAATGACATTTTATTACTCGATGATGGACGCGTTCAGCTGCAAGTTACCAAAGTAGAGGGTAATAAAGTTCATACCCGTGTGATTGTCGGTGGTCCACTGTCCAACAATAAAGGGATCAACAAAAAAGGCGGCGGATTGTCAGCCGATGCGCTCACAGAGAAAGATAAAGCCGACATTCTTACCGCCGCAGCAATTCAAGTGGACTACCTTGCTATTTCATTCCCACGTAACGGCGAAGACATGCATTACGCTCGACGCTTAGCCAGAGATGCAGGCCTTGAAGCCATGTTAGTGGCTAAAGTCGAACGAGCAGAAACCGTCGCGACCAATGAGTCTATTGACGCCATTATTCTCGCATCCGATGTAGTGATGGTTGCACGTGGTGACCTTGGTGTAGAAATCGGTGACCCTGAGCTCATAGGTATCCAGAAAAAACTGATTCGCCGCGCACGCAGTTTAAACCGTATCGTGATTACTGCGACACAAATGATGGAATCCATGATTACTAGCCCAATGCCAACGCGTGCTGAAGTGATGGATGTAGCCAATGCGGTTCTAGACGGCACTGACGCGGTGATGCTTTCTGGAGAGACCGCTGCAGGTAAATATCCTGTAGAAACGGTCAAATCCATGGCCGAAGTATGTGTGGGGGCAGAAAAAATGTCGGAGGCAAGTCTATCAACCTATCGCTTAGATAGAACCTTCGAAACCGCTGAAGAAACCATCGCAATGGCAACCATGTACTCTGCGAATCACATGGAAGGAATTAAAGCGATGATCTCGTTAACTGAGTCCGGCAGGACTGCGTTGATGATGTCTCGCTTAAGCTCTGGCTTGCCAATATTTGCCTTATCACGGAATGAATCAACACTAAATCGAGCAGCATTATACCGAGGCGTGACACCTGTATATTTCGAGTCAAAAAGTGATGCGGGTTTACCAACGGCTCAAGCAGCGATTACTAGCCTTAAAGAGCAAGGGTTCTTGCACAAAGGTGATTTAGTCATTATTACTCAAGGCGATGTAATGGATGTTGTTGGCTCAACCAACTGCATGCGCATTCTACAAGCGTAGTCGTTATACCTAACCGGAGTTAACCACAAGAACCCGCAAATAAGGCTCCGAAAATGGAGCCTTATTTATATGCTTTGTATATTGCGCACATCGTGAACGTAAGAAGGTTTATGCACTCTCTCTACCATCAATTTCAACATCCAGCTGGTCATAGAGTTGAACTAGGTTAAACCCAGCTTGAAGCCCAAGTTGATAGTCATGCTCTAGTGACTCTTGGTCACTTAACAAAGAAGAAGAACGAAGTCCCTCTTTAGGCGCAACTTGTAAAATAAAAGTGTCGTCAGGTGGAGCAGATATAAAGGCCTGAGTGAGCTCAAATGTTTGATAATGAATCATCAGCATGTCGGCTAAACCTGAATCAAAATTCTCACCAATCAGATGACTTAAACGATACAAGTTATCGGCACCGAACAACCAACGACCTCCATTTAACAGCATTTTCCCTGCAAGCTTCGATTGATGTGCTGCATTAATTTTTTGTTGGAAGAACGACGCCCAATCCAGCTTCCACTGATTCACTTTTTGCTGCCATGATTGCTGTACTGAGTTGATAGACTCTCGATACCATTCGACAGGCACATCCCCCACTTCACTTTGGGCTCTCGCTTCAATCTCTGAAAACGGCTCTGTGCGAATGACAATAATGTTGCGAGCATTCTGACGCCACGCTTCTTGAACAGGGATAGAGGCAGACACGCCGCCATCAACAAACTTATTGCCATTTACGTCGACAGGTCCGTGGTACAACTTGGGAATCGCACATGTCGCTAGCATAGTGTTAAACCACGAGTCATCCAAGATTGGTAGATATTGATCTGATAGCGTCTCTATATTCGTTACCGCAGCAAACGCTCCTCGTTTTCCCAATGCACTACGACCTAAATCAAGGTCAAGCTTGTATGGGAAATCTTGAATCCGTTCTAATGCCCACTCTAAACCTAAGTACTGCTGCTTTCGGATATAGCGAAACAGATTAAAAAATTCAGGAGACGTTGTCAGCTCGGTAATAAAAGCTTTGCCCATGCCATGTTGACGACACAAGTAAGAACATAAGTTAAGTGCTCCGGAAGAGGTGCCATAGAATTCATCGAAAGGATCGAAGTTGGAAAGTAAAAAGGCGTCTAAAACGCCAGCGGTAAAAATCCCTCTCTGCCCTCCACCTTGCGTGACTAAAGCAGTTTTACCATGCCTAAAGTGCTCATAAACTTTTACATCAAGCTCTGCATGGCTTTCTGTGATTATACCGCTGTTACGTATCATAGGCTCACGCCATTTTGTTAAAACGTTTGGTAAAAGTGGTTATCTTAAGCTGTTGTAATAGCAATGATGCCAAATGACAAAAGCACTGCAAAAACAGTCACCACAATGATTAATGCGGATTTTAGATCGTGTTCCATAAACACCTCCTTAATATGTAACAAATTAATAACACCGGTGTGAAATATGTTCAAGATTTGCTTAATTTAGTCGCGCAATTTTGACTAACCCATCACAATTAGCTTAGTCATAATAAGGAGATAGGGCATGAACCAAAAACTCAGCTGGCTAGTAGGAATCATGATGATGAGTACTGCTATCAATGCACAAGCGAATATCATCGTTACACCATACATAGGCTATACAGGAGGCGGCCAAGTAGAGGATGAAAGTGGTAATAAATACGATCTCGACCCCGCAGTGAATTACGCTCTTTCAGTCGAGACTCCCTTAGAAAAAGGAAGGATCGGATTGTTTTACTCCAATCAATCGACGGAACTTGAAAAGCTGTCCAACTCGGCAGATATCCATTATCTGCACTTCCAAAGCAGCATGTACTATCCTGTCGCAGAAAATTGGCAAACCTATATCGGTGTAGGTTTGGGCGCTTCTTATGCCGATGTGGATTGGGTAGACAAAAAATACGGATTTTCGGCTAGCGCTTTTGCAGGGCTGGAATATGAATTTTCAAAGAACTTTGCGTTAACAGCCCAACTGAGATGGTTAGGAACGGTCGTTGATAACGATACATCTGGCGCCTGTACTCTACCTAATGACGGCTCAAACTGTATCATTAAGTTCGATACTGATTGGATGAACCAATTCCAATCAAATGTTGGTTTTAGTTTCCGCTTCTAATTTTTATGCATGTTCCTCTGTAGGGCTCGTCACAAAGAACGCTGAACGAGTCCTGCACAGAGCCGATAAAGGACATCGTCTAAACACCATTGTTTGGCAAAGTAACGAAGCATCATCTAGATAGGTGCACAAAAGATAGCCGTACGCCCTAATTCATCAAAATAGTCTTAAACACCAAAGCAATTATTAGATCCCAGTTATTTATTCCAGACAAACAACCAACCACCCACACAAAACCACAATCAAACTCAAATTTAACAAGATTAAAACCAGACAACGCATCTGAATTAACATTTAGATTCTATTGCGCTAAGTATTATTAGAAGTTAGTCTGATCAGTGAAAACAGATAAATATTTCAGTTTTATCAAACACACATCAAAATTTTAAGATTAATAATCTACTTTCTCTTACAGTAGCCAGAATATAGCTCTATAAAATTATAAAAAGTTAGAATTAAGGATAGAAAAGCTGATGGATAACAGCGGTCCTTTCTTCCAACTGTTTGCGCAATTATTACTGTGTTACGTAGAGAGCTTCATTCCTCAGGGAGTCTTATAGGAGTCAAATATGAAGCGAGAACAATGGGGATCCCGGGCGGGATTCATCTTAGCAGCAGTTGGGTCTGCTATCGGTTTGGGAAACATTTGGCGTTTCCCATACATGGCCTATGAAAACGGTGGCGGCGCATTTTTTATTCCTTACATTTTTGCCATGATCACTGCCGGTATTCCATTTATGATCCTTGAGTTCAGTATGGGACAAAAATACCGAGGCTCGGCACCAAAAACACTTGCGAAAATTCATTCTAAATTTGAATGGCTTGGTTGGTTCCAAGTTGGTGTGGCTGCAGTTATTGCCGTTTACTATGTGGCTGTTATCGGTTGGTCGATTTCTTACTTTGGGTTGTCGTTTACTCAAGGTTGGGGAACCGATACCAACGCATTTTTCTTTAGTGAATACCTAAAGCTAGGTGACAACTCACCAACAGACTTAGGCAGTATTCAATGGAAGATTGCTTTATCCATGGTAATTGCTTGGGCAATTACTTACACCGCTATTGCCAAAGGCGTGAAATCAGGAATTGAACGAGCATCTAAAATTATGATGCCAATCCTATTCTTGATGGTGATTTTCTTAATCGGACGTATGATTTTCTTGCCAGGAGCTCTAGATGGCGTGAACTACATGTTCGAACCCGATTTCAGCAAAATTTGGGATGTGAAAGTATGGGCAGCGGCATATGGTCAGATCTTCTTTACGCTAAGTATCGGCTTCGCCATCATGCTAGCTTACTCTAGCTACCTACCAGAAAAGTCGGACATAACGAATAACGCGTTTATGACCGTGTTGATCAACTGTGGCTTCTCGATCCTAGCCGGCATCATGATCTTCTCAGTATTGGGTTACATGGCTCAAGAGCAAGGTAAGCCGTTAACAGAGGTGGTATCTGCAGGCGTTGGCTTGGCTTTTGTTACTTTACCTGCGGCAATTAACCTACTACCTGCTCCATATATTCTTGGTCCACTGTTCTTCTTTGCACTGGTGGTTGCTGGTCTAAGTTCGCATATTTCAATTATGGAAGCCGTAACTTCAGCCATTATCGACAAGCTGAAGTGGAGCCGTAAAAAAGCTGCAAATGTTGTGATTGGTATTGGCTTCGTTGTCTCTATGGCGTTTGCTACCAATGGCGGTCTGCTGCTACTCGATCTAGTAGACCACTTTGCAAACAACGTTGGCATCATGGTTGGTGGTCTGGTTGAGATTGTCTTGATGGCGTGGCTATTGAAGCGCGTGCCAGAAGTACGTAATTACGTTAACGAGCGCTCTGATTTCTCCGTTGGTCAATGGTTCGAGATCTGCTTACGCTTCGTTACACCAATCATGCTCGCCATTATCTTAGCGACCAAGCTATACGCCCTAACTACTGAAGGCTACGGTGGCTATGATCTAACTTTAGGCTGGGCACTTATCGCCGCACTCTTTATCTTTGGTCTAGTGATCAACGCAGTGAACCGCAAGGAGACAGCAAAATGACAATCAGCGCAATTATTATGATGGTTATTGGTTTAGGTATCACTTGGGGCGGCGCTGCCGTTTGCATTAAGCGAGCCATGGATAAACAATAGAACGTTAAGTTCCATACAAAAAAACGCCGGTAGTTACCGGCGTTTTTTTATACATACATTAGTTCAATTCTAGAAACTGTACTTGATGCCAACGGCGCCGCCAAGTTGCAAGTCAGCACCTTTGTAAAGATCTAGCTCTGGGTGTATTTGGCCATAAAGGTCCCAGCCGCGTGATAAATCCCAGTTCACACCAAGTGGTACTCTCACACCAAACTCGTCATCCCATTCATACCAGCCACCAACGCCGACATACCAAGTCACAGGCATGTTTTGATCGAATGTTCCACGCTTAGCGATGTAATCAAACGCCATACCATCGTTTCCGATAATGCCACGATATTTGTTATCTAACTCTACAACAACACTTAATTGTTGATCGACAGCCATACCAACTGATAGATCCGTTGGTTCGCTTGCCGCCATTGCCGTACTAGAAACTAGTCCCAAAACTAAAATGAATTTGTTCTTCATACACGTTATCAATTATTCAAAAAAACATTATTCGCTATTCAAACATAATGGCATATCAATATGTCAACGATGGGTAAGCTCGATGTATGAAAAAGCTGACAAAAGTAAAGATGAGTTTAGGATCACACTAAAAAGGAACTGTCAGTTAATAAAATAGGAACTAAAAAAGGAGGCCGAAGCCTCCTTTTATGCATTACTATGAATGACTGCGATTAACCGTGGTTACGAATCCACTCATCCATTTCAGTTTTTAGGTTATCAGACTTAGTACCGAAGATAGCCTGTACACCACCAGCTACAACTACAACACCAGCAGCGCCTAGTTGTTTTAGCTTGTCTTGGTCAACAGCTGCTGTATCTGCAACTGCTACACGTAGACGTGTGATACATGCATCTAGACCAGTAATGTTAGCTTTACCGCCAAACGCTGCAACCAGTTCACCGCCCATATCAGAGCCAGAAGTTACAGCTGCACTTTCCGTTTCATCTTCACGGCCAGGTGTTTTTAGGTCAAGCGCTGTGATTACACCACGGAACACTACGTAGTAAATTACTGCGTAAACTAGACCAACGGCAATCATTAGCACCATCTTCTGAGCGTTACCAGATAGAACTAGGAAGTCGATCAGACCGTGAGAGAAAGAAGTACCGTGTACAAAGCCTAGAGTGTTCGAAACGATGTATGCAGAACCAGCTAGTAGAGCGTGGATACCGTATAGTAGTGGAGCAACGAATAGGAATGAGAATTCGATTGGCTCAGTAATACCAGTTAGGAATGAAGTCAGTGCAGCTGACGCCATGATACCCATTACTTTTGCACGGTTTTCTGGTTTAGCACAATGAGCAATTGCGATTGCTGCAGCTGGTAGACCGAACATCTTGAACATGTAACCACCCGCTAGCTGACCGAAGCCATTACCAGCAGCACGAGATGCTTCATCAGCAACTAGGTAACAAGTTAGTACACCATTTTGAGCTTCACCGGCAGCGTTAACACAAGAACCTGCTTCGAAGAAGAACGGTACGTTCCATACGTGGTGTAGACCGAATGGGATTAGAGAACGCTCAACAACACCGTAGATACCGAATGCTAGCTGTGGGTTTTGGTGTGCAGCCCAATCAGAGAATGCAGAAATTGCACCGCCAATTGGTGGCCAGATAACAGAAAGGATAACACCTAGGATGATCGCAGCAAAACCAGTGATGATTGGCACTGCGCGCTTACCAGCGAAGAAGCCAAGGTACTCTGGAAGTTGGATTTTGAAGAAACGGTTGAATGCCCAAGCAGCCACACCACCGACAAGGATACCACCTAGTACACCTGTATCGATTTTCTCAACACCCATAACGCCCGCCATTACACCTAGCGTTGCCGTCATGATGCCGTAACCAACGATAGCTGCAAGACCTGCAACACCGTCGTTGTTAGTGAAGCCTAGAGCTACACCTACTGCAAATAGAAGTGCCATTTGGCCGAATACTGAACCACCAGCTTGTTCCATAAGATTAGAAACGATCTCTGGAATAAAGCTTAGATGGGCAGCACCCACACCTAATAAAATACCTGCAACTGGTAAAACTGATACTGGAAGCATCAGAGCCTTACCAACTTTTTGCAGGTTAGCAAAAAGGTTCTTAAACATGTTTATGCTCCTGATAAATTTATAAGTATTATTTGGGCACTAACGGCACACCCCCGTAGCCTAAAGGTTAGCACCCAATGAAAATGTAACCACAACTGCATTATATTTTCCGGCTCTAAATATATATTGATGACCCTCAAACTTTCCACACAGTTACGAAATTTAGTTTCAAAACAAGTCTTGGATCACACCCAAAAACAGCCGATGAAAAGGTTTGCATTGCACTTATATTACTGTTTTATAAAGAATTAATTATTTATATAATTAATTTTAAGGCGTAAATAAAATACGCCTCAATGTTATTTTTAGTAACAAAATTACATTTGTGATTTTTGAATGTTATTAAATCAACATTTTTAGTAAACATTAAACTCGTGAGCGTATCTGTTGTTTTTATCAACAAAAAAGGAGCCTAAGCTCCTTTTTTATGCTCTTATTATTTTTTCATCGCAAAAAAAGATTTCGGAAGTTTTCGGTGGTTTTTTGTGCCACTTCAGAAAGAGAGCACGATTTGAGTTGCGCAATATAAGAAGCGACTTCGACAACATAAGCGGGTTGATTCTCTTTGCCACGATGAGGGACAGGAGCCAAGTAAGGAGAATCTGTCTCAATAAGAAGCTTCTCTAAAGGTAGAGTCTTCACCACTTCTTTTAACTCTGTAGCTTGACGGAAAGTAACAATCCCCGAGATAGAAATATAAAACCCCAGCTCCAGTGCAGCTTCAGCAAATGGAAGATCTTCTGTAAAACAGTGGATAACACCACCACATTTCTCTGCCCCACCCTTACGCAAAATATCAAGAGTATCCGCACGTGCGTTTCTGGTATGGATAATTAAAGGTTTGTTGAGCTCCACTGCAAGATCAACGTGTTGCTCAAAGCGCTCTTTCTGTAACGCGGCCGTTTCGGGCTTGTAATGATAATCTAAACCCGTTTCGCCAATAGCGACGACTTTTGCATTCGACGCATGGTGGCGCAATACGTCCATCGAAAAGTCGCTTTCAACATCAAGTGGATGCACACCGCACGAAGCATAAACATTGTCATAAGGCTCGATCATTTCCATCATTTTCGGGAAAGAATCCAGCGTTACTCCAACAGAAAGTAGCTCAGTTACGTTTGCTTGTTTAGCTTTGTTAATAACGTCTTCCACATTGATGTGGAGATCGTCGTAATTCAATTTGTCTAAATGACAATGAGAATCTACGAACATAATGCCTCTCGTGATTCAATTAACCAATTCATTGATAGTAGCTCAAGGTTCAGGCCAGGAAAGGCTTGCACCTGAGCTTTCAGGTTCATCAGCGCCTTCGCTGATGAGTACAAACCGTTATAGTTGTCCGGTTGAAACTTTGTCGCGCCCGGAAGCATTTGAGCTTCTGATACACCAAACTGCGCTTTCTGAGCATCTGTCAGTAAATACCATGCCCAGTCTAGTGATTGCTCTGAGTGTTTAGCGATTAAAGAAGCACACTCAGAAACGTCTGAAACAGGAGAAGACATTGCCTTAATAAAACTGCGTTCAAAAGCCAAGTAAGCTTCGAGATCACCATTATTTAACGCATCCAATGTTTTTATTGGAGAGCCCATATTCAGTTTTAAGGCATAAGCAGGAACTTGCTTCGCCCCTTGTTCGTGCATCCATTGCATTGCTTGTTCCGCTGACGGAGGCGCAACAACCCAGTGTTGGCAACGGCTACGAATCGTTGGGAGCAGACGCTCCTGATTGTGGGTAACGAGCAAAAACAAGCACTTTTCCCCAGGCTCTTCTAGCGTCTTTAACAGCGCATTCGATGCCGACTCGTTCATAGAGTCCGCCGGTTCTATTACAAATAGGCGGTAACCATTAAGCTGAGATGATTCCTGAGCAAGACGGTTACAAGCGCGAATTTGGTCCACCGTTATCGCCTTTCCTTCTTTCTCTGGCTTGATCCAGTGTAAATCAGGGTGGTTTTGAGATTGATTTAGCTGGCAGCTATGACAAAAACCGCATGCTTCACTCGCGTAATTTTGGCAAAGAAGTGCTTGGCTAAAAAACTCGATAAGTTTTTCGATGCCCAAGCCCTGCTCGCTTTGTAATAAAAGCGCACCTGGTATTCTGTCCGACTCTAACCCTACTTTGAGGTTATCCCATATTGGCTGTAGCCATGGATAATCATTTAACATGAGTCACCTAAATTTACGTTTCACTTATTGACGAGCTAGCCACTCGTTTAGAGCGTCCCGAATATCACGCGACACGCCTTCAATCGTCTGTTCTGCGTTAATGATAACGACGGAAGGATCGGCATGAGCAATCTCCAAATAACGCTCACGTGTACGCTCGAAGAAACTAATATCCATCTTCTCTATACGATCTAACTCACCACGCCCACGCGCACGCTCAAGCCCAACACGAGGGTCAATATCCATATAGAGAGTGAGAGCAGGTTTAAAATCACCAAGCGTTGTATCCCGGAGATTTTTCATTAACGATGCGTCAATCTGACGGCCACCACCTTGATAAGCTTGCGACGACATATCGTGTCGGTCACCAACCACCCACTGACCGTTTTCCAAAGCTGGTTTGATCACGTTCTCAACCAACTGAACGCGTGCAGCGTACAGAAGAAGCAACTCCGTCATGTCCTTAAGTTCTTCGCCTTCGTGCTCTTCTTTCACCAGAGCACGCATTTTTTCTGCTAGCGGTGTGCCTCCTGGCTCACGGGTATTTACGATATCCTCAATACCGGCCGCTTTTAGCGTATCTAAAACGGTTTTAATCGCAGTGCTTTTACCCGCGCCTTCTAGGCCTTCAACGACAATAAAGTTTGCTTTCATCATTTGTTCTTTCTTAGTTCTCTTAAATAGGCACGAACAGCACGGTTGTGCTCAGCAAGGGATTTCGAAAATACATGTCCGCCCTTTCCACTTGCTACAAAATATAAATAGTTGCTGCTTTCTGGATTCAAAGCCGCTTCAATGGAAGCTTCACCAGCCATCGCAATCGGTGTTGGTGGCAAACCATTGATGGTATAGGTGTTATATGGTGTCGGCGTACGCAAATCTTTCTTACGAATGTTGCCATCGTAGGCGTCACCCATACCATAAATAACTGTCGGATCAGTTTGTAACCGCATGCGTTTGTTCAATCGGTTGATAAACACAGAAGCGACGCGCTCACGCTCAGAATCAATAGCCGTCTCTTTCTCGATGATAGACGCGAGAATCAAGGCTTCATATTTGTCCTGTAATGGCAGCTTTTCTTGACGAGCTTCCCAGTTAGCATCCAGTATTTTATTGAGTTTTCGATGCGCTCGTTTTAATAACTGGCTTTCACTCGCACCCGCTGTGTAATGGTAGGTTTCTGCTAAAAACAACCCTTCTAGCTTTTCTCTCTCAATTCCGAGCTTCGCAGCCATTTCTTTTTCTGAAAGATCGGTTAAATCATGCTTTAAATAAGGAGCACTTTTTAGTTGATCTACCCATTCAGAAAAGCGGCTGCCTTCAACAAAAGTGATCGCAAACTGGTATTCTTTTCCAGTATTCAGATGCTCCAATGTTTGCGAAAGTGACATACCAGGCTCAAGTTGGTAAGTACCCGCTCGCACTTGCAACAATTCTGGATATAAGTGAGGAATTAAACGGATGTACTCCGATGTTTCAATCACCTCATCTTCAACTAAGGCGCGCATGACATGATGAAAGCTTGTACCACTTTCTACAGTAAACAGCTGAGGTTGTTCCAATAGAATAGGCTTTTCAACGTATTGTTTAGCCTGTGAAATTATATAAAAAACAGCTGCTGCGCCTATCACTGCGATCAGCACAACAAAAGCCAACAGTTTTTTAATCACGTAGTTAAATTCCCTTGCAGTCGTTGAGTCAATTTTCCTATCGGAAATATAGTCTTAGAGTTCGATGTCACTATGCTGCGAATAGGTGCGACACCTAATATTGAGTTACACATGAAAGCCTCGTCAGCACTCAGCAAATCTGGAAGTATAAAACGCCCCTCGATGACTTCAATATGACTTACTTTAAGTAACTCAAGCACCTTACGACGCATTACGCCCGTAACGCCTGATAAGGTCAGCTCCGGCGTAAATACTTTATTACCTTTAACCCAAAAAAGGTTGGCCATTGTAGTTTCAATGACATGGTTTTGCACATTTAACGTTATTGCATCTGCAAACTCGGTATCGTCGATTTCAGCCTTGGCGAGAATCTGCTCTAAACGGTTGTTGTGCTTATGTCCCGCAAGTAAAGGTTGAATCCCTAGACGAGTATTACAAACGCCCAAGTCCACACCTTGTTCTTGCCAAGATGAATAATGAGAAGGAAACGCAAAATTGGAAATCGTCACGATAGGGCCTTTAATCCCATTAGGGCTATACCCTCGCCCGCCAATACCGCGGCTAACGTGAATCTTCACCCCCGCTCGTGCGTCAGATAAAACCGCTTTGCTTGCCCAATCATGCACAACTTTCCAGTCAGGTGAAGAGATCTTCAAAGCGTCAAGGCAAGCACTCATGCGCTCAGTATGTTCTTGCCAGTAAACCAACTCTCCATTTTGGGTCAGGATGGTGGTAAAGCCTCCATCACCGTATTGGAATGAGCGATCACCTAGCTCTACATGCGTTTGCGGAACTCCATTTACCCAAAACATTCACGTACCTTCAAATTAGCAGACAACAAATAAAACAAAACGGCTCAATGCTAAGCATCGAGCCGTTAGAATACAAGTTTCGCTTATCTAAATTAGGTTAGATAGTGTTACTCAGCGAACTTCTTGAAGATCAAAGAACCGTTTGTACCACCAAAGCCAAACGAGTTACAGATAGCGTACTCCATACCTTCAACTTTGCGCGCGGTATGCGGCACAAGGTCGATGTCTAGACCTTCTTCTGGATCATCAAGGTTAATGGTTGGCGGAACAATTTGGTCAACCAAAGACATAACCGTGATAATTGCTTCAACAGAGCCAGCAGCACCTAATAGGTGACCCGTCATAGACTTAGTTGAAGACACAAGAACTTGCTTCGCACCTTCTTCACCAAGAGCACGTTTCACGCCCTTGATTTCTGCAACATCACCAGCAGGAGTAGAAGTACCGTGAGCATTCACATAACCTACTTGAGTACCTGTGATGTTAGCGTCACGCATCGCCGCTTCCATCGCAAGTGCACCACCAGAGCCGTCTTCGCTTGGAGATGTCATGTGGTAAGCATCACCAGACATACCAAAACCAACCAGTTCTGCGTAAATCTTCGCGCCACGTGCTTTCGCGTGTTCGTACTCTTCAAGCACCATCATGCCAGCACCATCACCTAGAACAAAACCATCACGGCCTTTATCCCATGGGCGAGACGCTTTTTGAGGCTCGTCATTACGAGTAGATAGCGCTTTAGCTGCACCGAAGCCAGCCATGCCAAGAGGCGTAGAAGCTTTTTCTGCACCACCAGCAACCATCGCATCTGCATCGCCGTAGGCAATCATACGTGCTGCATGGCCGATATTATGCAAGCCAGTAGTACATGCGGTAGAAATCGCGATATTTGGACCACGAAGACCACGCATGATAGATAGGTTACCTGCAACCATGTTTACAATGGTCGAAGGAACAAAAAATGGGCTAACTTTGCGAGGGCCTTTGTCTACTAATGCAGTATGGCCAGTTTCGATAAGGTCAAGACCGCCAATGCCTGAGCCGATAGCAACACCAACTCGAGCCGCATTTTCTTCGGTAATTTGTAAGCCAGAGTTATCAAGAGCTTGAATACCCGCTGCAATGCCGTACTGGATGAAAAGGTCCATCTTACGAGCATCTTTTTTAGACATGTACTCTGTGCAATCGAAATCTTTAACAAGACCTGCAAAACGAGTTGAGAAGTTCGTAGTATCAAAGTGCTCGATATTTACGATACCACTTTGACCTTCTAGCAGGGCTTTCCAAGATGATTCTACTGTGTTGCCTACCGGTGACAACATACCCATGCCAGTGACAACTACACGACGCTTGGACACGATATAATTCTCCGGGAATTGAATATTTCTATGAGAGGATAGAAGAAGTTAGAAAGAACACAGGCGGTCTAGGAGACCGCCTGGGAGAGCTAATTACTGAGCGCTGTTTACGTAGTCGATTGCAGCTTGAACAGTAGTGATCTTCTCAGCTTCTTCGTCAGGAATCTCAGTGTCGAATTCCTCTTCTAGAGCCATAACTAGTTCTACAGTGTCTAGAGAATCAGCACCTAGATCGTCAACGAAAGAAGCTTCGTTTTTAACTTCTGCTTCGTCTACACCTAGCTGTTCAACAATGATTTTCTTTACGCGTTCTTCGATGTTGCTCATTTTTCTTTTCCTTTACAGATTTCGCCTAATGCGATGATTCCGTAGTTTATTCGAACTATTGAAAGTTGCAAGGGGGTCCTTGCTGGTCAAACCACAAAATTAGCGAATTTAACCGAATTTCAATACATTTTTGACTTAAATCATGCACAAATCTTGCGCATAAGCATGACAAGTTCATGACAGTTAACTGCAACTATAGGCTATTTTTCACAATGTAAAATAGCTTATTTTGCATAAACTGTCGCATTAAACCATGTACATGCCACCATTTACATGCAAAGTTTCACCAGTAATGTACGCGGCTTCAGGAGAAGCAAGGAAAACTACTGCTGATGCAATTTCACGTGGGTCACCTAAACGACCTGCTGGCACGTTCGACAAAGTTGCCGCACGTTGGTCATCATTTAGCGCCTTAGTCATGTCAGTTTCGATGAAACCAGGAGCAACAGTGTTCACTGTTACACCACGAGACGCAACTTCACGAGCCATTGATTTAGTAAAACCAATCACGCCCGCTTTCGCTGCTGCGTAGTTAGTTTGACCAGCATTACCCATGGTACCAACAACAGAGCCTACGTTGATGATACGACCCGCACGTTTTTTCATCATACCGCGTAAAACCGCTTTAGACATGCGGTAGATAGGCGTTAGGTTGGTATCGATGATGTCGTTCCACTCATCATCTTTCATGCGCATCAATAGGTTGTCACGAGTAATACCAGCGTTATTCACCAGAATATCGATCACACCAAATTCTTCGTTGATCGTTTTTAATGTCGCTTCGATAGACTCGACATCAGTCACGTTAAGCGCTAAGCCTTTACCGTTATCACCAAGATACTCGCTGATAGCAGCCGCACCACTTTCAGAAGTAGCAGTACCGATAACCGTAGCACCTCGCTCGACAAGAAGTTCCGCGATCGCGCGGCCAATACCACGGCTTGCGCCGGTAACTAGCGCGATCTTACCTTCTAGATTCATCATGTTGTGTTTCCTTTTCTTATCGCAAATTTATCGCTTGATGGATTACTTCGCAGCGTCTAGCGATGCGATATCATTCACTGCTGCTGCAGTTAGCGTTTTCACGATACGTTTTGTTAGACCTGTTAAAACTTTACCAGGGCCAAGCTCAAGAAGATTTTCTACGCCTTGTTCGTGCATCAGTTCAACTGTTTCAGTCCAACGAACTGGGCTATGTAGCTGACGAACAAGCGCATCTTTGATTTTTGCAGGATCTGTCTCAGCAACCACATCAACGTTGTTGATAACTGGCAGCTGTGGTGAGTTAAATTCGATAGACTCAAGAGCTACAGCAAGTTTTTCCGCTGCTGGCTTCATAAGTGCACAGTGTGAAGGTACTGAAACAGGAAGAGGAAGCGCACGCTTCGCACCAGCTTCTTTACATAGCGCACCAGCTCGCTCTACTGCGTCTTTGCTACCAGCGATAACGACTTGGCCAGGCGAGTTAAAGTTTACTGGAGAGACCACTTCGCCTTGCGCTGCGTCTTCACACGCTTTTGCAATCGCATCATCAGCCAAACCGATAATCGCGTACATTGCGCCAGTACCAGCTGGTACTGCTTCTTGCATAAGTTGACCACGTAATTCAACCAGCTTGATGGCTTCTTTAAAGTCAATAACACCCGCACATACAAGTGCTGAGTACTCACCTAGGCTGTGACCAGCTAGGTTGGCTGGTTGCTCTAAGCCAAGTTCCTGCCATACACGCCAGATTGCAACAGATGAAGCTAGCAAAGCTGGTTGAGTACGGAAAGTCTCGTTTAAATCTTCTGCAGGTCCATTTTGAACAAGCGCCCATAGATCGTAACCTAGTGCGTCAGATGCTTCTGCAAATGTTTGTTTTACTACGTCATATTGTTCGCCTAGTTCTGCAAGCATACCTACAGCTTGAGAACCTTGACCTGGAAATACGATAGCAAACTTGCTCATGTTGTTTTCCTTTAAGCAAAGTAAAAAGAAATAAGATGCACCAAGTGCACCTTAAATTTTGAATTCTTGTGAAACTTAGAACTTCACAAGGGCCGAGCCCCAAGTGAATCCGCCGCCAAACGCTTCAAGAAGCAGAGTTTGACCGCGTTTAATACGACCATCACGTACCGCTTCATCTAGTGCTGTTGGCACAGTAGCAGCTGATGTGTTGCCGTGTTTATCAAGTGTAATCACGACTTGGTCTAGTGACATCGAAAGTTTCTTCGCTGTCGCTGAAATAATGCGGTAGTTCGCTTGGTGCGGCACTAGCCAGTCTAGTTCAGACTTATGCATGTTGTTGGCTTCAAGCGTATCTTTTACTAGTTTCGATAGCTGAGTGACAGCGACTTTGAATACTTCGTTCCCAGCCATATGAAGCCATTTATCCGCATCTTGCCCCCGCACAGGTACAGGTAGGCTTAGAAGCTCTCCGAATTGACCATCCGAGTATATGTGAGTAGAGATAATGCCAGGCTCTTGGCTAGCGCCTACGACAACGGCTCCGGCACCATCACCAAATAGGATGATGGTTGAACGGTCTGTCGGATCACACGTTTTAGACAAAGCATCTGAACCAATCACAAGTACGTTTTTGCACATACCAGATTTGATATGTTGGTCTGCAACAGATAATGCGTACACAAAACCAGAACAAGCAGCGGCTAAGTCAAAAGCTGGACAACCTTTAATGCCAAGCTTTGCCTGCACCTGACACGCAGATGAAGGGAAAGTATGGCTACTGCTCGTTGTGGCTACGATAATCAGGTCGATATCGTTTTTATCAATACCCGCCATATCGATAGCGTTTTCAGCTGCGTAGAATGCCATGTCTGCTACAGTTTCGTTTTCTGCAGCAATTCGACGCTCTTTAATACCCGTGCGAGCAACGATCCACTCATCACTTGTATCTACCATTTTCTCTAGATCTGCGTTTGTACGCACCTGAGATGGCAGGTAGCTGCCAGTACCTAAAATTTTGCTATACATGAAGACTAATAATGCCTCTCGAGTAAAACCGCTTCCAAACGATCGCTAATACGGCTTGGTACTTGTCGTTTGACCTCGTGTACTGCCTCGCCAAGTGCATTGACAATCGCAGATACATCCGCACTTCCATGGCTTTTTATGACAATGCCGCGCAATCCTAGCAAACTTGCGCCGTTATACTGGTCGGGGTTCAGTGTTTTTAGTTCATTAAACAGCCTAGAAAACAACTTTCTAGCTATCCAACCCTTTATCGTTGATGCCATTATGCTGGTTTTAATTTTTTCGATAAAAAGTTGAGCTGTTCCCTCACTGGCTTTTAAGCATACGTTGCCGACAAATCCATCACAAACAATGACGTCCGCAACATCATGCAAAATTTGATTACCTTCAATATAACCGACAAAGTTAATCGCATCGGTCTGAGAAAGCATTTCTGCGCAACGTTTGACTAAATCGTTACCTTTAATCTCTTCTGCGCCAATATTGAGTACAGCAACGCGAGGAGGACGACCCAAGTGTTCTTCAGCTAATGCACTGCCCATTACAGCAAATTGGAACAAGCTATCAGCATCGCACGATACATTCGCCCCCAGATCTAGCATCCAAGTGCGCTTTCCGGTAATCGTCGGTAAAGCGGAAACTAAAGCAGGACGTTCAATGCCAGGAAGTAACTTAAGAATGAAACGCGATAGTGCCATTAATGCACCGGTGTTGCCACCACTAACACAAGCATCCGCTTTCTGCTCAGAAACCAAATCGATAGCCATACGCATAGAACTATTTTGGCTATTACGTAACGCCAATGAAGGTTTTTCTGAGTTCGAGATAACTTTCTCGCTGTGAAGAATAGTCAAGCGGGAACTGGTCGAGGTACCGAGTTGAGATAATTGAGACGTGATCAGAGATTGATCACCAATAAGAATCACTTTTAGCTCTGGGAAATGAGACAGTGCCTGCACGGCGGCAGGCACTGTTACGCGTGGACCGAAATCCCCGCCCATTGCATCAAGTGCAACGGTAATACTTTGCAAAGGTTCAACCTTACTTGTTGATAACCTTTTGACCACGGTAGTAACCTTCAGCAGTTACGTTGTGGCGTAGGTGAGTTTCACCAGAAGTCGCGTCTACAGATAGAGCAGCTGTAGTTAGCGCATCGTGTGAACGACGCATACCGCGCTTAGAACGAGTTTTACGGTTTTTCTGTACGGCCATTGACCCTACTCCTATACTATTGGGTTAAAAACCTGAAGAAGAATCGGCTACCACACCTATTACTTTTTCAGACTTTTCAAAACGTCGAATGGATTCGGTTTTTCTTCCTCAATTTCTTCAGGAATCTCACCAAAAACCATGTTATTTGAATCAACGCTACAATCCGCTTCATCGTGCATCGCAATTTGAGGTAATGCTAAGATGAACTCGTCTTCAACAAGTTGTATGAGGTCTAATTCACCATATTCATTTAGATCTACCAAATCATAAATTTCTGGTGCTTCCTGTTCTGTTTTCTCACCGTAGTAAGGAGTAGAAAGGAATTCAACTTCGCACTCATGTGCGAATACCTCATTACAACGCTGACACTCTAAATCGACTTCGATGTTAGCTTTACCAGAGATAACAACGAGTCGCTGTTCATCCATCCCAAATGACAATGAGACTTCTGCGTCGCGTTTTACGCCTTCAGTTGTTTCCACTAAGCGCTTGAAAAGACTAGCTTGGATGATGCCATCGTAATCCAATCGTTTCTGTGCAGCTTTAGCTGGGTCAACCGTTCGCGGTATTTTTACCTTTTGCATAGGGCGCGAATATTATCTTCCAAATCAAAATTAGTCAAAGAAAAAGGCAAAAAAGTTGTACTTTTTTACGCTTAACATACAGAGCATTAGCCAGAATCATTTTTGATCGATTATCCTATTGGAAATGCTCCCACGAATTGTAATTCAAAATGAAAAATTACCAACTGGTTTTAGCCTCAACTTCCCCTTTTCGTAAACAACTGCTTGAAAAGCTCTCACTACCATTCGTTTGTTTATCACCTGATTGCGATGAAACACCTTTTGACCAAGAAACGCCAACTGAACTTGTGCAGAGACTGGCCCAAGAGAAAGCAATATCTTGCCAGACGGATAAAGCAAGTTTAGTTATCGGCAGTGACCAAGTTTGTGTCATTAATGGTGAAATCGTTGGCAAGCCTTTAAATAGAGATAATGCGATAAATCAACTTTTGGCTCAAAGTGGAAAAGTCATCACTTTCTATACTGGTCTTGCGGTACATAACACCGTGACAAACCATACAGAAGTCGGCTTTGATTCTTTCGAGGTGCACTTTAGAGATTTAACGCTTGAACAAATCGAACGCTACGTCGACAGGGAAGAACCTTTTTACTGCGCAGGCAGCTTTAAAAGCGAAGGCATGGGAATTTGCTTGTTTACGAAATTAGTTGGTAAAGACCCGAACACACTTGTCGGACTACCATTGATTGATTTGATTGATATGTTGCATGTTCAAGGACTCGATGTCCTTTAACCCAAATACGATAAAAGGGAGCCTGTGGCTCCCTTTTGCATCCGCGAGGAAAACATGGTTACGCGTTTCTTAAACCCGCCAACACTTTTTCTAGTTTCGGTTCCATCGGTGCGTTGATTTCCATCCACTCATCATTTGATGGGTGTTGGAACTTGATGTTTGCCGCGTGTAGGAACAAACGATCTAAACCAACTTGACCTGTATAAGCATCAAAGCGGCGATCACCGTAGCGATCATCCCAAGCGATTGGGTGACCAGTGTATTGCGTATGAACTCGGATTTGGTGAGTTCGACCAGTAATCGGACTCGCCTGAATCAATGTAGCTTGTTCGAACTTTTCCAAAATCTTAAAACGCGTTTCTGACGGCTTACCATTAGGGTTAACACGAACAATACTGTTCACTTCGTTTTTGAGCAGTGGCGCGTTCACAACCTTACAACTGCTTTTCCATTGCCCCATGACAAGAGCTAAGTAAAACTTCTTTACTGTCTTTTCACGAAACTGGGCTTGCAAGTGACGAAGTGCAGAACGCTTCTTAGCAACCAGCAAAATCCCTGAAGTATCACGGTCAATACGATGCACAAGTTCAAGAAAGCGAGCTTGAGGACGCAGAGCCCTAAGCGCTTCAATCGCACCAAACTTTAAACCACTGCCACCATGCACAGCGGTGCCAGATGGTTTGTTTAGAATCAACATATGATCATCTTCGAAGATAATCATATTTTCCAACTCAGCGACTTTGTTAAGTTTCGTACTTGGTGCGACATCGTCATCTTTTTTCTCGACGGTCACCGGTGGAATACGAACGAGATCGCCTGCTTTTAACTTGTACTCTGCTTTTATACGCTTTTTATTTACGCGCACTTCGCCCTTACGCACAATTCGGTAAATCATGCTTTTAGGAATGTCTTTTAATTGGTTGCGCAAAAAGTTATCAATGCGCTGACCCGCCATATCTTCGTCGATATCGACGAACTGGACTTTTGTTCTTATTTCGTTCATGGGCGGTATTGTAAACTCAATTTCGTGCGACTTCACATTATTCTTGTCGTAAAAGAAACACTCGGTGGCACATACTGGTCTAAATTTCGCCAAGCTTTTGTTTAAATTATTAAAACTCTCAATCAAGTTCTCAATTTGTTTTCTGTCTTGAACAGTTTGCACATCTCAATTGCTTATGAAACAGCCAGTTATAAAATAGAAATTTTGAGTTTAGCGGCAAATTTTCTATCGTTTGCGTGAAAGCAGATTGCTGATAGCCACGCGCACTGCTATAGTTCACAGCTGCTAAGGAAGGTTTGGTTACATTTTATTCATTACCAATCATTTATCCTCAAGCAATGTGAGTAGATCGTTGAAGGTCGAGTGCAGCATTGGCGTGAGACACATCGAATTCAACACTCTTGCCACCCTACTCCTCGCATATTCACGTTGAGTACCTACCGCCCAAATAGCGGGTCACAAGTCTACGTTTCCAACAGAAACCACAAGAGGCTTGTGATGACTGAAGTGCCCGAGAGCATCCCCTTCCAGCCGGGAGGCTGCAAAATACAAGCCATGGGATCAGGCACCGTGAAAGAGCGAAAAAACAGTGGCAAGTCGACAAGAAAGATATAAAAGAAAAGACAACGAGAATTTTCAATGAAAAGAATGTTAATTAACGCAACTCAAAAAGAAGAGTTGCGTGTCGCTCTGGTTGATGGCCAGCGACTTTTCGATCTTGATATCGAGAGTCCAGGTCATGAATCTAAAAAAGCGAATATCTACAAAGGACGTATCACACGTATCGAACCAAGCTTAGAAGCCGCATTTGTTGATTACGGCGCCGAGCGTCACGGTTTCCTCCCTCTCAAAGAAATTGCCCGCGAATATTTCCCTGAAGGTTACACCTACCAAGGTCGTCCAAGCATCAAAGAAGTGCTAACGGAAGGCCAAGAAGTTATCGTTCAAGTGGAAAAAGAAGAACGTGGAAGCAAGGGCGCAGCTCTTACTACTTTCATTTCTCTTGCTGGTAGTTACCTTGTTCTGATGCCTAACAACCCTCGTGCTGGCGGTATTTCTCGTCGAATCGAAGGTGACGAGCGTACTCAACTAAAAGCCGCATTAAGTACTTTGGAACTGCCTCAGGGCATGGGCCTAATCGTACGTACTGCTGGCGTTGGCAAGAGTGCTGAAGAACTTGAGTGGGATTTGAATGTACTACTTAACCACTGGGGTGCAATCAAAGGTGCAGCGGACTCTAACCCTGCTCCATTCTTAATCCACCAAGAAAGTAACGTTATCGTTCGTGCAATCCGTGACTATTTGCGTCGTGATATTGGCGAAATCTTAATTGATAGCAACACCATCTACGAACGTGCAAAAGAGCACATTCAATTGGTGCGCCCTGATTTCCTTAACCGCGTTAAGAAATATGAAGGCGAAGTTCCACTATTCAGCCACTACCAAATCGAAAGCCAAATTGAATCGGCTTTCCAACGTGAAGTGCGTCTGCCATCTGGTGGTTCTATTGTTATTGACCCGACTGAAGCACTAACGTCTATCGATATCAACTCTGCTCGTGCAACCAAGGGCGGCGATATTGAAGAAACAGCTCTAAACACGAACCTAGAAGCAGCCGACGAAATTGCTCGCCAATTACGTCTACGTGACTTAGGTGGCTTAGTGGTTATCGACTTTATCGATATGACCCCGGTTCGTCACCAGCGAGAAGTAGAAAACCGTCTACGTGAAGCCGTTCGCCTTGACCGCGCTCGTGTACAAATCGGTCGTATTTCTCGCTTTGGTTTGTTGGAGATGTCACGCCAGCGCTTGAGCCCTTCTCTAGCAGAAGCAAGCCACCACATCTGTCCTCGCTGTAGCGGAACTGGTGTCGTTCGCGACAACGAATCTCTAGCACTTTCTGTACTTCGTTTAATTGAAGAGGAAGCGCTAAAAGACAACACAGCACAAGTACTTGCAGTCGTACCTGTGCCAATAGCCTCTTACTTATTGAACGAAAAACGTCGTTCAGTAAACCATATCGAACGCATTCAAGAAGTGAAAATTACGGTAGTTCCAAACTCTGATATGGAAACACCGCACTTTGAAGTTATCCGTGTTCGTGAAGGCGAAGAGTTCGATCTGATTTCTTACTTACTTCCTAAGAAACTGGAAGCGATGAAAGAAGCAGAAGGTAAAGAGCCAGCGGAAGTTGACGTAAAACCAAAACGAATTGAAGAGCCAGTTCTTAAAGGCTTTGCTGCTCCGTCTCAAACCGCACCTGCACCAGCAGCTAAACCAGCTCCTGAGGCGAAGAAGAAAGAACAAAACGTTGAACAAGAAGAGAAACCTGGATTGTTCAGCCGTCTGTTTAAAGCACTTGGTAGCTTCCTATTCGGTGGTTCTGAAGAAACAAAAGAAGAACAAAAACCTCAGGAAGAGAAAAAACCAAATCGCGATAATCGACGTAACAAGCGTGATCGCAACGATCGTCGTCGCAATAACAACCAGCGCGATAATCGTGATAATCGTGATAATCGTGATAATCGCGATAACCGACGTCGTCGTAAGCCTCGTGATGAACAGGCTAATGAGCAAAACGAAGCTCAACAACAAACAAATAAACCGCAAAACCGTAACCAAAAGCGTAAACCTAAAGCTCAACAGGCAGATAAAGCCCAAGAGCAAAAAGCAAACGCAAAAGTAGCGGAAAAAGGTCTGCAGCTAGCAGCGGAAGCTCGTACTGAAACAAAACCAGAAGAGAGCAAACCGAAACAGCAAAATGCGAAAGCAGAAAAAGTGAAAGAGCGCCGCCAACGTCGCAAATTGAACAAGTCTGTACGCGTTAAAGACCAAGAAGCGATTGAGAAGAATGCCGAAGAAACAGCGGTTAAGACTCAAGAAACGGTTGAAACTAAAGTTGAAAAGCCAACAGAAGCAGCGGTAGAGGCACAGCAAGACAACAAGCAAGCAGAGTCTAAGCAACGTCGTAACCGTCGTTCGCCACGTCACCTGCGTGCAAGCGGCCAACGTCGTCGCCGTGGCCGCGATCGCCGTCCTAACCCGTTCCGCCTGCGTAAAGGTGGTGTAGCTTCTCCTGAGATGGCTATGGGTAAAGTAATGCCACGCTACATTCCGAAACCAGCACCTAAGAAAGAAGAGCAAGTTAAGGAAGAAACAGTAGCAGCAGTACCTACAATGCAAGGTGGTTTTGCTTGTCCAGAGATGGCTATGGGTAAAGTGATTATTCGCCGCGAGCAACCTGTTGTAACAGAAGCGCCAGTTGTTGAATCAAAGATTCAAGAAACAGTTGAAGCGAAAGTGGAAGCTCCAGTAGTAGAAGCACCTGTTGTGGAAGCAGTAATCGCAGAAAAAACTGAATCGGCAGTAGTAGAAACAGCTTCGGTAGAGCCTATCGTTGAAACTCCTGTAACTGAACATGCTGAACCGGTTGATGCCATTGTAGAAACGGCACCTGCTGAAGAGCCTGTGGTTGAAGCAGCAAAAGAGATTGCAGCCGAAGCGCCAGTAGCTAAATCAGAGCCTAAAGTCGAAGCCATTAAAGTTGCGGCTAAGCTAAACGCTAGCGCACCGATGACGAAAGCACCTGGCCCTCAAGAGCTACGCGAAATCACGGTTGCAGCAGCACCGTTCAAAACCGAACGTTACCAAGCTAAAGGTGCGGGTAGCCAAGTGGCTAAAAACCGCGCATCAGCAGAGATGACAAAGCCTAACTTTAACTAGGCTAAATCATTACGTTCAACTGCTTAACGGCATAAATAAATTAAAGGCTACCATCTGGTAGCCTTTTTTATCTTCATATTTGCCCAATAAATTGTTCATATAAATACCAATTCGTGATCACATTTGTACGCCATTATTCGTATCATTCTTGAACTTAATCACACTTTTCGGTAGCATGCGCCGACTCAAGTTTTCGACACCATTCTGATGCTGCTCTTTTAATACTACGGTTTACACTGCAATGTTTGATTAGAAATCAACCACTCAGTGGCTTGTGCAAATACGAATATGTGTCGGGTTTAACTCATTGCAAAGAGAACTTAAAAACAAACATGTTCGAATTTCCCCAATTTTCTAAGCACTCCGTAAAAAATGATGTGCTATCAGGCTTAACCGTTGCGCTAGCATTGGTTCCTGAAGCTGTCGCATTTGCGTTCGTCGCAGGCGTAGATCCGATGGTCGGTCTTTACGCTGCATTCATCGTTGGTCTTATTACTTCCATTTTCGGTGGTCGTCCCGGCATGATCTCTGGTGCAACAGGTGCCATGGCAGTCGTAATGGTTTCGCTTGTCGCGACTCACGGTGTCCAGTACCTATTCGCAGCCATCATGCTCGCTGGTATTCTTCAAATTGCCGCTGGTATGTTTAAATTGGGTAAGTTCATCCGTATCGTACCTCACCCTGTGATGATCGGTTTTGTGAACGGTCTGGCTATTGTTATCTTCCTAGCTCAGTTGGGTCAGTTTAAAGCGCCAGACATCAACGGCATGCTCACTTGGCTACCACAAGACCAGATGCTGCTAATGCTTGGTTTGGTTGCGCTGACTATGGCAATCATTCACTTTCTACCAAAAATCACAACAGCTGTACCCTCTTCACTTGTTGCGATCGTAACGGTGACGGCTTTAGTGGTTGGCTTGGATCTGGAAACTCGAACTGTTGTTGACTTCCTGCGTACAATGTCTGGTGATGAAGCGGCAACACTCGCAGGTTCACTACCAACCTTCTCTATTCCTGCGGTACCATTTACACTAGAGACACTACAAATCATTCTTCCATACGCGATCATTCTCGCGGCCATTGGTCTAATTGAATCTCTACTAACACTGACAGTTTTAGATGAGATGACGAATACTCGTGGTCAATCTAACCGCGAATGTATCGGTCAAGGTATGGCAAACATGACGTGTTCTGTGTTTGGCGCGATGGGTGGTTGTGCGATGATTGGTCAGTCGATGATCAACGTAAACTCAGGTGGTCGTGGTCGTCTATCTGGTATCGTTGCGGCTATCGCTCTATTGATGTTTATCTTATTCGCTTCTTCGCTAATTGAAATGATCCCACTCGCTGCTCTGGTTGGTGTGATGTTCATGGTTGTCATTGGTACATTCGAATGGGCAACATTTAAGCTAGCACGCCGCGTACCGAAGCAAGACTTCTTCGTTATTGTTCTTGTGACCGTTGTTACTGTTCTTACTGACCTTGCTGTTGCCGTAGCGGTTGGTGTTATCGTTTCTGCATTAATGTTTGCATGGCAACACGCTAAGCACATCTATGCCGACACGTGCTTAAACGAGGAAGGTTCAAAAGAGTACAAGATTCACGGCCCTATTTTCTTTGGTTCTGCCGCTAACTTCTTGGAGTTGTTTAACGCGCCTGAAGATCCAAAAGATGTGATTGTCGATTTTGCAGACTCTCGCGTGACGGATCACTCCGCAATTGAAGCGATTGAAACGCTAGCAGAGCGTTACAACTCTCAAGGTAAAACACTACACCTTCGCCACCTAAGTCCAGATTGCCGCAAGCTTTTAGATAAAGCTGGCAGCTTGGTTGAAATTAACGTGAAGGAAGACCCAAGCTACAAAGTCGCAACCGACATACTAGCGGGTTAACACGAATAAAAAGGGATGAGCTGAGCTCATCCCTTTTTCTATTGTCTTCAAGCACGGTGATTATAGCTTCTTCAAAATTGCGTCTGATGCCTCTTCGATTAAATCAAGCACCAGTTCAAAGCCATCTTCCCCACCATAATATGGGTCCGGGACTTCGTCGTAAACTGACTCAGAATGACTTAAAAATAACGATACTTTGTGTCGATACTTCAACGGACAAATATCCAATAAATCGGCCAAATTTGCTTTATCTGCGGCTAATATAAGGTCAAACTTTTCAAAGTCATCAATGGTGACTTGGCGCGCTTGCATTCCTTTAAAAGAATAGCCTCGCTGCTTTCCTGCTGCCATCGCTCTTGAATCCGGTCGGTTTCCTGCGTGGTAGCCAATTGTACCTGCCGACTCAACCTCTACTTCAACGCCTAGCTTTTGAGCTTTCGCTCTTAACACTGCTTCTCCGGTTGGTGACCGACAAATGTTTCCCATACAAACAACAAGTATTTTCTTCATTTTATTCCCTGAATTATCGGTGGTTTTTCTTCACGATATGTTGGTCTATCATAGCGAGATAAATCAATGAACCCAAATTAGCTTGGGCACAGCACGAAAAGGAATTGAGGAAGTATTATGTCTATCGAAGAAAATAAAGAAGCACGCCATAAAGCTCGCCAACAAAAAGTCAAAGAACAGGTAGACGCAAAAATCGCTGCTGCTCAAGAGGAAAAAGGTCTGCTACTGATCATTACCGGAAATGGTAAAGGTAAATCGACATCAGGATTCGGTACGATCGCACGCGCAGTGGGTCATGGTTTGAATTGTGCTGTCGCGCAGTTTATTAAAGGTACTTGGGACAACGGTGAGCGCAACCTACTTGAGAAACTCGGCGTTGAATTCCAAGTAATGGCGACCGGCTTTACATGGGAAACTCAAAACAAAGCCGCTGATACCGAAGCAGCGCAAGGCGTATGGCAAGAATGTAAACGCATGCTGCAAGACGACTCTATCGATGTCATCTTGTTTGACGAGCTAACTTATATGGTGAGCTACGGCTACATCGACTTAGACGAAGTGGTCGAAGCACTAAGCAACAGACCTAAAATGCAGTCGGTTATTATTACTGGGCGTGGCGCACATCGAACCCTGATTGAAATGGCAGATACCGTTTCTGAAGTGAAAAATGTAAAGCACGCATTTGAATCTGGCGTAAAAGCCCTCAAAGGCGTCGATTGGTAACACTCGCAGAGTAATTTAAAAAGGGTTGGCAAAATGCCAACCCTTTTGATTTTCACGCACGGTTAGTTGAAAAGATTCTTCAATAAACCATCGACCGCATCTTTGGTTTTCTCGTCTTTGATTTTGTCCGTCAGCTTCTCTACGCCACGATCGATTTCTTTTTGAGCTTTCTGCTTCAGAACATCATCGAATACGAGCTTGAATTTAGGTTCTGCCCACTTACCAGACACATTGATTGGAATCGTGATGTCTTTCAGCTCATCTATATCTTTACCGCCCTGGCCTTCTAGGCTGCCTACAACTGACGTGCTGATAGTAAAGTCGACTGTTTCATTGATGTAGTTTGCGGTACCTTTACCACGAACACGTAGCAATGGAGACTGAGCTTGCATATTATCCGTTGATACTACACCTTTGTTGAGTTTCAATGTCGCCGTCATAGCACTGAAGTCTGTTTTCTTAGCTTCATTGGTGCCTTCAACTTTTTGCCCTTTAAATTTCGCATAGTTTTCACGAATCAACTGAGCAACGTTGATGCCATTCACCGCACCGTCAGCAAAATTGATAACAACCGTACCAGATAGATTCTTCTTGATACCGGTAGGCGTGAGACTCTTACCTGTAACATTCACATCAATGTTACCCGTCCCTTCAAGTTTGTCGTTCTCAGCAACGTCTATAAGTAGCGGTTGAACTTTCACGCCTTTGATTGACTTTTTAACACTGTAAGTCGCTGGTGATTGGCGTGCATCTAACTTCGCTGTCGCTGAGATTGAGCCTTGGTACAACTTCGAACTAAATGATGTAAGCTCAAACACGCCACGATTTACAGTGAAGCTCGTTTTTACCGCTTCCATCTTCGCATTTGCCGCTTTGAATTTGTCGATGGTAATGTCACCCTTTACATCTAACGCTTTCAACGCAGACAAATCAGGCTCAACCTCAGGTCCGGCAGGAGCACTCTCGCCACCAGAAGCAGGCTTATTACCTTCGGCAGCTTGCTTATCTAACCCTAAGAACTCATCAAGATCGATATTGGGGCTATGGAGAGCAAAGCGTACTTTAGGAATATCACCGAGTGTCACATCTGCCTTACCATCTAGGGCGATAGCATTCGCTGTTAACTTCTCTAGAACAAAACTCAGATGGTTTTTCGTTAGGTCGAAAGACAGATCAGACACCATGTCGACTTTCATCGGGGACTGAGGTAAAGCATCACCCTCAAAAGTCGATTTAAGAGTTAACTTATCCAACTGTACTTTGCTGATAGCCTTGTCCACGCTAAGTTGACCAGCACCCTGCATATCTAACTTCATACCACCAGCGTCACCCTTAATGGCATAAGTCAGGCTATTTACTTTATCGAATTCAAACGTGTCTAAACCGATCGTTGCCGATTCAATTTTATTGGCAGGGTCAGAGTATGTCGCATCAAAGTTGATGTTCTTTAGCGCGTAGTTTGCCAAACCTTTTTCTAGCTTAAAGTCTGCCTGACCTTTCGCGGTGAACTTTTGGTCGTTCATTTCGCCCTTCACGCCAAAATCAGCCGTTGTCCAGTTGTCAAAAGCGAATTCGGAAAGGTTTAATGAAATATCATAGAGTTTGGTGTAACTACCGGCTTGCTTATCCTGCATTTCTAATGAACCGTTAGAAACCGTAACGCCAGCAAGATTAATACTCCAATCAGAACCAGAAGTTTGCGTTTCACCATTTTGCGTAGGCGCAGCATTGCTCTCTTGTTCTGCTTGTTGTGTTTGGGCTTTCGTCAATGCATCAATATTCTTGCTGCCATCTTTCTTGGTTTCAATGTAGAACTCAGCACCATCAAGCGTGACGTTTCCAATTTCAAGCTGTTGACTAAAAAGTGGCATAACAGAGATGTCTACACCAACGGTATCAACTTTGAATAAATTGGGTTTACTAAAGCCTTGTGGATTTCGCAATTCTGTATGTCCCAACTCAAAGCCAATCGATGGGAAAAATTGCCAACTGATATCCCCTTCAATCACCAACTCTAATCCCGTTTGCTTTTGCGCTTGCTCAACAATAAGGGGTTTAAACTGATTCGGATTGACGAAGATGGTTAACGCTAAAATTGCGACCAAAATGACCACAATCGGTATTGCTAGAATTAAGAGCAGTTTCTTCATTTGTTTTTCCTTGCTCGAGTGTTTTTACAATTATAAGCGCAGACTCCATTTACCGCTGACAGTTCCACAAAAGCGTGAAAAGTGTCTGGTTTTAACCTGCAACTGACTAATTTAAAAACAAAAAAAGAAGTGGCACTTAAGGTGCCACTTCTTCTCCTAAAAATAAAGCGATATAGCCGTCTATAGGCTTAAGCTTTCAAAAGTCTTGCAATGTGAGCTTTTAATACATCAATTGCGATACGGTTTTTACCACCGCGAGGAACAATAATGTCCGCATATTGCTTAGAAGGTTCGATAAACTGCATGAACATCGGACGTACTGTTTGTTGGTATTGCTTAAGAACAGACTCCATAGTTCGGCCTCGTTCTTCCACATCACGCTTAACACGGCGAAGCAAGCAAATATCTAACGGTGTGTCCATAAATACTGTCGCATGCATCAAATCACGAAGACGAGGGTCTGTAAGAAGAAGGATACCTTCTAGAATGATCACCTTTTTAGGTGTCATTGTGGTGGTGTTAATTGTTCTTGTGTGCTCAGTGTAGCTGTACTCAGGCACTTCTACTGCTTCACCACGTACCAATTTTTCTAGGTGCTCACACAGTAGGTCGTGGTCCAACGCACTCGGGTGATCGTAGTTCGTCTTTACTCGCTCTTCCATGCTTAGGTGGCTTTGGTCGTTGTAGTAGCAATCTTCCGTGATGACACCGATTTGATGATCGCCTACTTTCGCGCGAAGCTCATTATAAATAGTGCTCGCGATCAGACTTTTTCCAGAAGCAGAAGCGCCAGCAATACCTACGATGACGCATTGATTATTATCAGACATTAGTTTGCACCCGATGATGATTTCTAGTCACATAAAAAGATAAACTGCCTGATTATAGGGAGTTCACCCCATAGTTACTAGTTGGAATTAGGGTTTAGTCATAAGTTTCTGCCTGCTCAGAGGATTAACCTCCGAGCAAACGTTAAAATGTGCAATTATCAACCAATAGGCATAGTAAACTTAGTTCACCATTGTAAAGCTAATCGCATCTGGTTTTGCTTTGCCTTGCCAAAACATCGTGCTACATACGCGATCGGCAAGTTGCTTATAATACCCTGCATGCTCACTTTCTGGGCGTCTTGCTACCGTTGGCACGCCAGCGTCAATATCTTCTCGCATAGAGATATGAAGCGGAATTTGTCCTAACAATGCTAAGCCAAATTCTTGCGACATTTTTTCAGCTCCGCCCATACCAAAAATATGCTCTTTCGCGCCACATTGACTACAAATGTGATAACTCATGTTTTCCACAACACCAATAACCGGGACATGGACTTTGTTAAACATTGCCGCTCCCTTCCTTGCATCGGCAAGGGCTAAATCTTGCGGTGTTGTGACTAGCACGCTACCTGTTACCGGAATTTGTTGTGACAGAGTCAATTGAATATCCCCCGTACCTGGCGGCATATCAATCACCAAATAATCCAAATCTGGCCAATCTGTTTCAGTTAATAACTGCGACAACGCTTTTGAAGCCATTGGACCGCGCCATATCGCCGCTTCTGATTTATCCACCAAATAACCGATAGAATGAGTATAGATGCCGTGAGCAAAAATGGGTTCCATCCACTTGCCATCACGAACTTCTGGTTTAGCATCTTCTTGCCCCAACATCATAGGTACAGACGGACCATAGATATCTGCATCCAACAATCCCACTTTCGCCCCAGATTGAGCAATCGCCAACGCTAAGTTAACTGCGGTAGTAGATTTACCAACGCCACCTTTCGCAGAACTGACGGCAACGATGTTCTTAACACCCTTAACCGAGTTAGCCACTTGAGTTTCTAAAGCTTTAACTCCAAGGCGAATATTAAATGGGAATTCAGCCACTTTACCCGAGGCTTGCTGCTGTTTGATCCAGTCATGCAGTACGGTTTGAAGCTCATTACTTGCGAATGGCAACGTTATATCAATAGAACCCTGTGTCGTAATCGAAATTGCGCCATGAATATCTGCCCAGTTTTCCACCAACTGTGGATGTTGGAATTGGTTAAACCAGTGACAAAAATCTTGTTTTGAAGTGAACTGATGCATAAGCCCTCCTTTTAGATGTCATGCTACCACCGTCCAGGCTCAACCAGAACCCCAAAAAAACTAAGGCATTCCGCAGTTTGACACCTTGGAGTTAGTCAGTTCATGGGGTAGTATTATCCATCAAAATTTATTTATACCTATCAAGAAAAGCGAATATTAAGTATGGCAAACGATCCAAAAAACTTTCCGTCAAGGAAAATGCTGGTAACTTGTGCCCTTCCGTACGCTAACGGTTCGATCCACCTTGGTCATATGCTTGAGCATATCCAAGCGGACATTTGGGTTCGTTACCAACGCCTACGCGGCAACACTGTAAACTTCATCTGTGCTGACGATGCTCACGGCACGCCAATCATGCTTAAAGCGCAACAGATGGGTATTACTCCTGAAGAAATGATTGCCGCAGTTAGCGAAGAGCACCAAAAAGACTTCGCTGGATTTGATATCAGCTTTGATAACTACCACAGCACACACTCAGATGAGAACCGTGAGCTAGCGTCACACATTTATCTTGAGTTGAAGAAAAATGGCTTTATCTCTAGCCGCACTATCTCTCAGCTGTTCGATCCAGAAAAAGAGATGTTCTTACCGGACCGTTTCGTAAAAGGTACCTGTCCAAAATGTAAGTCTGAAGACCAGTACGGTGACAACTGTGACAACTGTGGTGAGACTTACAGCCCAACAGAACTTATCAATCCTAAATCTGCGGTTTCTGGTGCGACGCCAGTAATGAAAGATTCAGAGCACTTCTTCTTCGACCTGCCTCAGTTTGAAAGCATGCTAAAAGAGTGGACTCGCTCTGGCTCGCTACAAGCTGAAACAGCGAACAAAATGCAAGAATGGTTCGAATCTGGTTTGCAGCAATGGGATATCTCACGTGATGCACCATACTTTGGCTTCGAGATCCCTGGTGAGAAGAACAAATTCTTCTACGTATGGCTAGACGCGCCTATCGGCTACATGGGCTCTTTCAAAAATCTATGTGACAAGCGCGACGACCTAGATTTCGACGAGTATTGGAAAAAAGACAGCTCAGCAGAGCTGTACCACTTCATCGGTAAAGACATCGTTTACTTCCACAGCCTATTTTGGCCAGCAATGCTAGAAGGTTCTGGCTTCCGCAAGCCTAACAACGTATTCGTACACGGTTACGTAACCGTAAACGGCGCGAAAATGTCGAAGTCTAAAGGTACGTTCGTAAAAGCAAGCACTTACCTAGAGCACCTAGACCCTGAGTGTCTACGTTACTACTACGCTGCGAAGCTAAACAGCCGTATCGATGATCTAGATCTTAACCTTGAAGACTTCACTCAGCGCGTAAACGCTGACGTTGTTAACAAGATCGTTAACCTGGCATCTCGTAACGCAGGTTTCATCGCGAAACGTTTTGAAGGCAAACTGTCTGACAACTTTGCAGAGCCTGAACTTTACAACGAATTTGTTGCTGCTGCTGACCGTATCGCTGAGCTTTACGAAACGCGTGAGTTTGGTCGTGCAATCCGTGAAATCACGGCATTGGCAGACAAAGCTAACCAATACGTTGATGAAAAAGCACCGTGGGTTGTAGCAAAAGAAGAAGGCAAAGATCAGGAACTACAAGACATCTGTTCTGTCGGTATCAACCTGTTCCGCGTACTGATGACTTACCTGAAACCAGTAATGCCATCGCTAGCTGCGCGTACTGAAGCGTTTCTAAACCAAGAGCTAACTTGGGAAAACATCGCTGCTCCACTAACAGGCCACGAGATCACTAAGTTCAAAGCACTGTTCAACCGTATCGATCCGAAGAATGTTGAAGCGATGATCGAAGCGTCTAAAGAAGATGCGGCGGCAGAAATGGCGGCGAAAGAGAAAGCTGAAGCGGAAAAGAACAAGGCTAGCCAAACCGAGCTAGACAAAGAACCAATCGCTGAAGAGATTGAGTTCGATGCTTTTGCCGCAGTAGATATGCGTATCGCTCGCATCATCTCTTGTGAAGAAGTACCAAAAGCCAACAAACTGCTTAAGTTCCAATTGGACATCGGTGGTGAAACTCGTCAGGTATTCTCTGGCATCAAGTCAGCTTACAAACCTGAAGAGCTAGAAGGCAAGCTAACAGTAATGGTAGCAAACCTAAAACCTCGTAAGATGAAGTTTGGTATGTCTGAAGGTATGATCCTAGCGGCAGGCCCTGGTGGTAGCGACCTGTGGATCCTTGAGCCACACGAAGGCGCTCAACCAGGGATGCGTGTAATGTAAGTTGTAGCTTTACAATCAAATTTAAAAAGTCCTCGCCAGTTCAGCGGGGACTTTTTTTGACTGAATTCACACTTTTGGGGAATTTGTGCACCAAACTTGTACAGCACCTCTCCCATCACAATCCTAAATTACTGTTTTAATAGAATTTAATTAGTGGCATCAAAACTGCAATCTTCCTTGTTAGGTCCAAACACTAACAAGGAGTTGGTTATGTTTGTTTTGATTTCCACACTATTGTCCATCGCTATTTTAGCTGGAATATATCACTTATCTTCTAAACGAGAGCAGCAACATGCGCGCAAATATCAGCTGTTAACATTGTTGCGAGATGTTGTTCACCTTCTGAGACACCACCGAGCTGCTACTCACTACTCGCTTCAATTCCAACAAAACGATCAACAAAAATTGGACGCTCTTAATGATGCTCTGACTAACAAGCTTCATCTTTTAGTCGAAACCTCACGGTTTGAAAACAAACCCATGTATCGCGTATTACAGATTAAAGTAGGGAAACTACTTGAACAATGGGATGACCATAGTGTTGCAAGAAACCAGATGGAGCATGGTAAGTTGATTCGTCATTGCTTGTTTTTGATGGATGAAGTAACCATCGCATGGCTAGCGGTTGAGCAAAGAGATGACTTGCATAATGAGTATCACATGAACTGGCAAAACATTATGGATAGCTTGGAGACCCTGACTCAGTTGCGAATCAGCATTCAAGATTTAGGAGAGCAAGGCGGAAATGAACGTTTCAAAAATTATGCATCGGTCATGATGCGTAAGCTAAACCAACTAGCGGTTATCGCTCCACTTAGCATTACCTCTCCTGCTTCCACGCGCTCAATACAGACGCTAAATGAATACGTGACAGGGAGTCATGTCGACTTAACAGAAGCAGAGCTTTATGGCGTCACATCGGACTTGTCATTGACCATCTTCAATACTTACGACCATGTCCTTTCAGATGTCGTAGAGTCATTATATCTACCGTTACCCAGACTCTCGCTAGCAGGATAAACGTTCCATGCCTTATTATTGGTGCTTGGTTCGTCGCCGACTTATAAATAAAAACAAAAAAACCGCAGGCCTAAGGCACTGCGGTTTTCGTTTATTCAACTTGTCAGCGCTTAGCTGTCGTCTTCCGTGAAGTTCGTTGGTAATTGCTTTTTCATTTCGTTCCAGATCAACGCACTTTCCATACCATAATGACGAATCACCACTGGTAGTTGTTCACGCTGGCCACTTTCACAAGTTTCGAGCAATTGATGGTAAAACTTCAGAGCTAGCTCACGAGAAGCTGGATTTGAGAAGTAGTAGCTACCGACACGATCGTAGAGCTTCTTCAAACCATTAAAGATCAAACCGTAAATTTGATTTCCTGAATGGAATGCTAGGCGCTGGAAAAGCATATAATCGTAAAAGTTGAACGTTTTAGCAATCAAGATTTCTTGACGCTTCGCTTCATCTTTCTCGTTATCTTCTTTCACATTCTGCAGAACTTTTTCAGCATACGGCGAAGAAGCGATGAATTCGTCCCAGGAAGCCGCATTCATTAAAGCTTCACAAGATTCGATTACGTTCTTAATTGTACGCTCAGAGCTCTCTTTGTTCGCTTTAAATGCATAGCGCATAAAGATAGGACTGATGTTGGTACGTGCCGCAAGCAGATCTTCTACAATGTTTGTCGCATTATCAACGTCTAGCGTCATTAAAGTATCCAAAATATGCAGACCAGAGGTCTCCATAAATTGGTTAACTTTCGTAGGTTTGCCGTGCTGGATAGTCAGCCAGCCATCACGGGCTAGTCGTTGAAGAACCTCTCTTAAAGTCGTTCGAGTAACACCAATCAGTTCGGACAGCTCGCGCTCAGCAGGTAAAATTGAGCCTGGAGGAAAACGGCCGTTCCAAATGCTCTCGATAATATATTTTTCTGCGAATCCCGCAGGGCTTTTCGCCTTTATGACCATTCTACTTTTTATCCAATATTGATTTCTGAGGGTCGATAGTACTCATCATACCACTACTTAGCGGTTTGAGAAAATTTACGATCAATAGTGGAAACGACTCCATAACATAGAGTTAATACTCTATATGTTGTGACAATTTAAGAGGCTCTAACATGCGAGCGAAAGCAGTAAAATATGAATTTTCATTTAATTAAACAGCTCACAAATCTCGGAGAAATAAAGACAACCGTGTCACATTTTTATATTCAAAATATGAAAAATTACTTTGTATATCACAGTTAATATTCTTTCTTAATTTGCCTTTTCTCGTCACTGACCGTCATTTAAAATCCAAGAGGATTTTTTTAAGACTTTCATGGTATAGTAACGCCGTTTTGATCGCGTTATTACATTTAAAAAGTCATTTTAGTCGGTAGCATCACGTTTTGTTATTGACTAATAAATGCCTGAGTGTAGAGTTTGCGGTCGAAAGTGAGCGGTGCTTGAGTTCAGGGGAAGTAACTTGGCAAGACTACAATAAACAAAGGATTGTTGTTTTACTAAGTTATTGTTTTTAAAGACTAGTTAATAAGTCTAACAAACAGATACTTAAGCACTATTGTAGTGTCTATTCATAATTTTGTTATAAAGAGAATTATCATGCCGATATCGCTCGGAAACGCTTTTATCAAGAACTTCCTTGGTAAAGCGCCTGATTGGTACAAAGTTGCCATTATAGCCTTCTTAATAATTAACCCGATTGTATTCTTCCTAATAAACCCATTTGTAGCTGGATGGTTGTTGGTCGCTGAATTTATTTTCACGCTAGCAATGGCATTAAAATGCTACCCATTACAACCTGGCGGTTTACTTGCTATTGAAGCCATTGCTATCGGCATGACTAGCCCTGCGCAAGTTAAGCACGAATTAGTAGCAAATATCGAAGTACTGCTACTTCTGGTATTTATGGTTGCGGGCATCTACTTCATGAAGCAGCTATTGCTGTTCATTTTTACCAAAATTTTACTTGGCATTCGCTCTAAAACCCTACTATCACTCGCGTTCTGCTTTGCTGCGGCATTTTTGTCTGCATTTTTGGATGCCTTGACGGTTATCGCCGTTGTTATCAGCGTGGCGATCGGCTTTTACTCTATCTATCACAAAGTAGCGTCTGGTAACCCTATCGGTGACCATGACCATACACAAGATGACACGATCACTGAACTAACGCGTGATGACTTAGAAAACTATCGTGCCTTTTTGCGCTCTTTGTTGATGCATGCTGGTGTAGGTACTGCCTTAGGTGGCGTAACCACGATGGTTGGTGAACCTCAAAACTTAATTATTGCAGACCAAGCGGGTTGGTTATTTGGTGAATTCCTAATCCGTATGTCTCCAGTGACACTACCTGTATTTTTCTGTGGTCTCGTCACTTGTGCTTTAGTTGAAAAGCTTAAAGTGTTTGGCTACGGCGCAAAGCTTCCTAACAACGTTCGTCAGATCCTCGTCGATTTTGACCGTGAAGAGCGTAAAACGCGAACAAATCAAGATGTCGCAAAACTCTGGGTTCAAGGTCTTATTGCGGTTTGGTTGATCGTTGCACTCGCTTTGCACTTAGCGGCTGTCGGCTTAATTGGCCTTTCTGTGATCATATTAGCGACCGCATTTACTGGTGTCATTGAAGAGCACTCCATGGGGAAAGCGTTTGAAGAGGCCCTGCCCTTCACTGCACTGCTTGCAGTATTTTTCTCGATCGTTGCCGTAATCATTGACCAAGAGCTGTTTAAACCAGTCATCGATGCGGTGCTTGCCGTTGAAGATAAAGGTACTCAGCTAGCTCTGTTCTATGTGGCGAATGGCTTATTATCTATGGTGTCGGATAACGTGTTCGTTGGTACGGTTTACATCAATGAAGTAAAAACTGCACTCATTGAGGGTCTCATTACTCGTGATCAGTTCGACTTACTGGCGGTGGCAATCAATACTGGTACTAACCTGCCTTCTGTTGCAACGCCAAACGGTCAAGCGGCATTCCTATTCTTACTCACATCGGCTCTCGCTCCATTAATTCGTCTGTCTTACGGTCGAATGGTTATCATGGCGCTGCCTTACACCGTCGTTCTTGCGATTGTCGGTCTGATGGGAATCATGTTCTTCCTAGAGCCTGCAACAGCTTCTTTCTACGAAGCTGGTTGGATTTTACCTCATAGTGGTGATCTGACTCCCGTAGTATCCGGTGGTCACTAAAATTTGAGTTGATTAGGAAACTTATCCACGATAAAAAGCTCTGAGTATTCAGAGCTTTTTCTATTTCAGACAGGAACAAAAACGTGACTATTTTAAATTCACTTAACCAGTTTTCAAAGGGACGTTTATCGTGGCTACTGCTTCTGCTATTTGTCGTTTTCTTTGAAGCATGTGCCCTCTATTTTCAGCACGTCATGATGCTTGCACCATGTGTCATGTGTATTTATGAAAGAGTCGCGATGATGGGAGTGGGCGTCGCTGCAATGGTTGGTATATTGGCACCCAAGAACCCAATTTTCCGCTGGCTAGGTTTGATAGGCTGGGGATTAAGTGCTTACAAGGGTTTGTTACTTGCGATGCAGCACGTTGACTACCAGTTTAATCCATCACCATTCGCGACTTGCGATTTATTCGTCACATTCCCCAGCTGGGCTCCGCTCAATCAGTGGGTTCCTTGGATGTTTGAAGCATATGGTGATTGCTCTAAGGTTGTGTGGCAGCTCCTTGATTTATCAATGCCACAATGGTTAGTAGTAATTTTTGCAGGCAATTTAATCGCTTTGGCATTAATTGTAATTGCACAATTCTTCCCTGCAAAACGCGTTAATCCAATTCGTTAATCCTACTGACGCGTAAAAATTAACAAAAAGCCGACCATCTGGTCGGCTTTTTGTTAAGTGGATAGCGCGGCGATTCGCTTTAGCCGCGTGATTGACCACAGCACTGCTTGAATTTTTTTCCGCTCTCACAAGGACAGGGATCATTGCGCCCGATACCTTTGAATGGGTTTAGGCTTTGAGCTTTATTGCCTACCATCAACTCATCCGCGCCCAGCGCGACTTCACCGACCATTAAATCAAGCTGGTCGACTAAATCTGTCAGGGCCGGTGGCGTTTCAATACCTGCGTCACGCATCTGTTGCTGCGTTGCTGGCTCATCGATCGCCAGCATCAAAGTGGTCAGTAATGCTTGCAGCATACGCTGTAATCCATCATTGAGCTCAACGTCTTGCCACTGTTCTTCAATCATTGGCCAAACAGACATAAAGCCTTCGGCAAAATCAGCAAGTTGTTCAGGTTCTTTGCCTGTTAGCTCTAGCACGGAATATTCGTTTCGTTGAATTCGGTTATGCTGCTTGTGAATTTGCTCTTCCACAGCTGGTTGAATCGCTTTGAATCCCTCACCTAATAGCGGCTCTAACCACTTTTCAGGAGCGAGTGGTTTTGTCGTCAGATTCGCAGCTAACACTGCGCCTTCGATAAATAGGCAAGATTCATCGACGTGAACTTCACCTTTTTCAATCAATGTGTATTGCATGACATCTGGTTTCCCATAAATTTGGCGGCATTATACCTCAGAGCTCAAAAGCACGTAACCTAACGTTGTGTGTTTGACTGCATTGGGCGCTTCGACTCTTTTAATGACAAACTTAACTTACATCGCTACAATCGCCCTCCTTTTTACCACCAAACTGTATTAGGCAAGCTATGCGAGTTGTACTAGGCCCAATGGAAGGCGTTTTAGATCATTTGATGCGCCAAATCCTGACCGAGATAAACGACTATGACCTGTGTGTTACGGAGTTTGTTCGCGTAATCGACCAGCTATTACCCGATCATGTATTTCACCGTTTATGCCCGGAGCTGTTGCAAGGTTCTCAGACTGCATCTGGTGTGCCAGTACATGTGCAATTGTTGGGACAAGAACCGAACTGGATGGCTGAGAACGCAATTAAAGCGGCAAACCTTGGCGCCAGAGGTATTGATATAAACTTTGGTTGCCCAGCCAAAATGGTCAACAAAAGTAAAGGTGGAGCAGCGCTACTCCAGCATCCAGAGCTCATTCACCGTGTGGTTAAAGCTTGTCGAGAAGCCGTTCCAGAAGCCATTCCCGTAACTGCAAAAATTCGTCTTGGCTGGGAGAACCCTGAAGATTGCTTTGAAATTGTCGATGCCATTCAGTCTGCTGGCGCAAATGAACTGACCGTACACGCACGTACTAAACAAGGTGGTTATAAAGCTTCTGAGATAAAATGGGATTACATCAACCAAATTCGCGAACGTTTCGATATCCCACTGATAGCGAATGGTGAAATTTGGAATTATGAAGACGGTCAACGTTGCATTGAAACGACTGGCGTTAGCTCTTTAATGGTGTGCCGAGGCGCTTTCAATATCCCTAACTTAGGCAATATGGTAAAACATAACCACCAGCCAATGTCATGGCCCGAGGTGGTTGAGTTGCTCATCTATTACTCCAAGTTCGAGATGAAAGGCGATAAAGGCTTGTATTACCCAAACCGCGTAAAACAATGGTTCTCTTACTTACGTCAAGCTTATCCTGAAGCAAAAGACCTATTTAGAGAAATCAGAACGTTCAACAAAGCCGCACCAATTGTTGAGCATATTCAACGCTACCGCGATGACTTAAACTCTCAGGTTGCATAACTCCCGAACACAAAAAAGGACGAATATCTCGTCCTTTTTTGTATCTAAATCCTAGTAACAGATCTTATTTTTGCCGGTACTTTTGGCTTGATATAACTTTTCATCCGCCGCTTTAAACAATTCATCAAAGTTTTCTACTCGGCTCTCTTTACTAAACACCACACCGCCAGAGATCGTAAAGCCTTCTTTCGTTACGCGTGTCGAGCGCTCATCTATGGCCTTTTTTACTCTGTCTAAAATGAGTTTAATGCCCTCTGAATCTTCGTCATAAATCGCTAAAACGAACTCTTCGCCACCAAACCTTGAGGCAACATCGGTATGGCGAATATTTTCACGTATACATTTTGCAACAAGCTGAATTGCAGAATCACCGACATCATGACCATAGGTGTCGTTGATCTTCTTGAAGTTATCAATATCGAACACTGCTAAAGCAACCTGTTTTTTTGTCATCTTATTACGCCACACGGTTTGCATACCTCGACGATTCAATAAGCTGGTCATTGGGTCTCTTGCTGCCAGTTCTTTAAAGTAGCGTCGCTCGCTATGCATATTCACATAGAACAAGACGACGGTACTCAGCACGTAAATAAATAGTGCGACAATAAGGCTGTATTTTTCAAAAACCGCTAGGTTCTTAGCTTCATCCCAAAGGTTGTACTCGTAGTACATGCTGTGATTCGCACTCAATCGCTCTAATTCGACTGGTTTGATTCGTGTACTGTTTGAAGGAATGGATTGTAAATTGGAAACCAAATGAAACTGACCAACAAGACCTAGCGACGAAGCCATGAGCGTATTGATGTCAAAATCAATAGACAAAACACCTTGGTGTTCTCCTTTCTCATAGACGGGTACCGTCATACTAATGACTTGACCTTCCATCGAGTCCAACACTGGCCCTGGTCCAGCCAAGGTAATATTCACTTTATCTTGCGCGGTTTTTTGCCAAAAAGGTCGGGCTTTTAGCGTTGACAAAAGTTCTCTCGTGAAATTTTTTGCGTAGGTATCGGGTGAGGAGATAACGTAACCGCGCTTGTCAATGTAATGAATTCCAACAATGTGCGATTCAATATCGTGCAGAAATGACAATGACGGCGCAAAACCCGCCTTTTGTTCAGCTAACTGGTTAATCGTTGAACCTTGCTGACATAAGCTTTCGTCCCCTACGATCATATAATCAAGGTCAACCGCAGGTAACCCTTCACTATAAACACTTTCGAGTAATAACACATCTATAGGCCAAAGATAACAAAGCCCTTCTTTGACTAAAGAATTATGTTCTTCAAACAGTGGGTTAGCGTAATTGGTATAGTTGGTGAAGCTGTAATCTAAAGCCGTGAGTACTTTAATACCGCGAGACATTGCACGCTCGATACGCGAATACTCAGAATCGATATAGCGGTTAACCGCATCATAGTAATTTTTCGTTGTCACGAGTAAAACCACTACAAATAACGCCAGAGGAAAAAAGATGACAAATGAGAGGCTAAATCGCCTTTGGTTTACCATTGAGTACCATGCATATGAAAGGTCAATAGTCTCTTATGACTGCTATTAAATTGATACTCGTTATCTGGTGACGCATGCAATGCAGCACCAGATAACAAGAGACCAAACAAATGTGTGCGCGCTGTTTGAGACCGTTTATATATTAAAGGAGTTTAATCAATATAGAGTGTGGTGTCACTTTAGTCGCCATAATTTGCAGCTCTGTGCCGACATATTGACAGAGATATGACCTTTATAATCAACCTGTTCTGTGTCATCTAACAACGATATAACTTGGCTAACCTCCAAGCCCAGTTGCCACATAGGTAAATCGATTGAACATTCATTACCACTGAGATTAATCATAACAACGACTGCTTCACGACCCAGTACACGTGCGTACGCCAACTGGTTGTTAGTACAATGAAGCCATTGAATACAGCCCGACTCTAAAGGCTTACATTGTTTACGGATCTTGATCCATTGTTGGTAAAGCGATAGCCATTGTGAACTTTCAATTTCATTCCAAGGAAAACAACGACGATTATCCGGGTCTAGCCCTCCTTCTAGACCGACTTCACTCCCATAGTAAATACAAGGCGTGCCAACGTAAGTCATAAGCATTGCTAGCGCGATGTTCATTTTACGCTTATCACCATCAACCAATGTGATAAACCGAGCAGTATCGTGACTATCGAGTTGATTTAGCTGCGATAGCTGATTAGAAAATGGGATTTTTGCTCTGGCTTCGTCCAACCATGCTTTAAACTCCAAACCATCAATGTTGATTGGATCGTACATAATATCTTGTCGTGCGATAAAAGCTCGGACTGGATGAGCAAAACCGTAGTAGTTCATCGCCCCATCCTCTTGATCACCTTGCAACCACTGCGTTGCTTCAAAAAAGTGCTCACCTAACACATAAGCATTCGGGTTTACTGACTTAGTTGCATGACGAAACGCTGCCACATAATGAGCATTGTTTTTCGCGCCGTCTCCTTCGCCAAGCATATGGATTACATCAAACCGCCAGCCATCAACCAAGTACGGTGGCTTCAGCCAATACTTGATGACAGAATCTTCACTTTGGTAGATGTAGTCGCGCACCTGTTCATTTTCAAAGTTCAGAACCGGTAAGTTACCAATGCCTTTCCAACCAATGTAGTGATTGGTTTCACCTTCGAAAAAGTAGTAATCACGGAACTTTGACTGCGGATTGCCATACGCTCCTTCTCCTTTTTGTTGGATATCAAACCAAGGATGATGCACTGACGTGTGGTTAAACACCGCGTCTAAGACAATCTTCATATTCTTACCACGGATTTTCTCACACAGTTCAGCAAACTGATCATTAGTGCCGAACATAGGGTCAACAGTGAAGTAATCGGTGGTGTCGTATTTATGATTACTTGGTGAAGAAAAGATCGGATTAAAATAAAGCGCAGTAACGCCGAGCTGTTCAAGATAGTCCAACTTTTGCTCCACACCTTTGAGGTCGCCGCCAAAGAATTCACGTGCCCCGGTATTTTGGTGAGAGCCTACCGCATCTCCCCACACCTTGACGATCGATGCAGAATCATACTGAGCATAAGCGTGACGAATATCAGACTCACTTTTACTAGCAGAAAAACGGTCAGGAAAGATTTGATAGAAAACTTGCTCTTGGACCCAGCTTGGTGGTTGATGCTCTACATTCAACTTAAAGTGGAACTCTTTGGGTGGAATACGCTTTTGTACGCCTCGAGCATCGAGCCAGTATTGTTGTCCGTCTTTGAGGAGCTTAAACACATAATGTGTGACATCTCGATCTTGATTTGGTCGAAACGATGCCTCCCATAGTAATAATTCACCAGCCGTTCCTACTTGAGCCATGTCGACCAGATATTCTTCATTGTCCGGCTCAATACGCACATAGACGGAATCAAAATCCAATGTCTCGGTTTTCAGTCTGACTGTAACTTGCTCGTCATTAAAAGCTAAACCATCAATAGTTTGACTATGAAAAATAAATGGCAGGTTCATTATGGGCACTCCTCGTCATCGGATATGCCACTATGTTATTGAAGAATTAGAGACAAGAAATCCTCCCTGCGAGTTGACATATCAGCCAATTTTTCCAAGGAGGACCACACTTAGTAGGCGTAGTGACTTGTCGGATACCGCTTAGTTCAACAAGAGACTGTCATCTGCCAGCTCTTCACCACGCACTTTGGAGAACATATCCAACAAGTCTGGTACTTGCATGTTAGCGCGCTGCTCTCCAGCCACATCAAGCACAATTTCACCTTGGTGAAGCATTACGGTCCTATCGCCACATGCTAATGCGTCTTTCATCGAATGCGTCACCATCATCACTGTTAAATCGAACTCATCGACAATACGTTTAGTTAAGTCGATAACAAACGCCGCCATACGAGGATCAAGCGCAGCCGTGTGTTCATCAAGCAATAACAACTTACTCTCCGATAACGTCGCCATCACAAGGCTAACGGCTTGTCGTTGTCCACCAGACAGCAACCCAATGCTATCGCCCAAGCGGTCTTCTAAACCAAGACCGAGGATGCTAATTCGCTCTTGGAACAGCTTGCGACGTTTAGTAGAGAGCGCCAACCCCCAGCTGCGTTTTTTACCACGCATGTGCGCTAGAGCCATGTTCTCTTCTATCGTCAGTGCACCACAAGTCCCGGCCAATGGATCTTGAAACACTCGGGCACATTGCGTCGCACGTTGGGCTACCGTCTGCTTGGTGACGTCTTTACCATCAATGATCACCTGACCACCTATCATCGGCGTCTCACCTGTCACCGCACCAAGCAACGTCGATTTTCCTGCGCCATTAGAACCAATCACGGTAAGAAATTGATGCTCTGGAACCTCTAAAGAGACGCCTTTCAATGCACGATTTTCCAAAATCGTCCCTGGGTTGAACGTGACCTGAATGTTATTTAGTTCGATCATAATGCCTCCCCAGAACCATTTTTTGATGCCGCTTGTTTAGCATCAGTAACGCGTTGTTTCGCTCTCATGCTCTGTTTTAGCTTTGGAGCAATAAGCGCCACAGCCACCAATACTGCGGTAACCAGGTTGAGGTCTGAAGCTTGTAAACCAAACATGCCAGAGCTCAAAGCGAAAGCCACTGCAAGGCGATAAAGTACCGAACCGATGATGACCGCAAATACCGCAACCCAAATCTTGCGCCCGGGAATAAGGGTCTGCCCCAAAATCACAGCTGCCAAACCAACGACAATGGTGCCCACGCCAGAGGTCACATCCGCAAAGCTGTTCGTTTGTGCAAACAACGCGCCTGCGAATCCCACAAACCCGTTGGATAAAGCCAAGCCAAAGTAGGTATAAAAGCCAGTGCTCGCCCCTTGCGCAGAAACCATACGCGCATTCACACCCGTGGCTCGTAAACCAAGACCAAAGTCGCTGTTCAGCAGGCGAATGACAAAGAAAGCGGACAGAAGAACTAAGACCCCAACAACCAGAGGGCGAATAAACATCGCATCGCCCAATGCTTCAAACGGAGTGAGAATCGTATCCTCTCCAAGCAACGCCATATTAGGTTTGCCCATAATACGAATATTAATTGAAAATGCAGCGATCATGGTAAGAATGGAAGCTAACAGGTGTAAAATACCACACCGAACAGCCAGAAAAGCGGTTACCCACCCCGTCATACTACCAGCTATCATCGCCATTATTGTCGCAAGCCAAGGATTAATACCTGCGACAATCGCCGTTGCAGCTACCGCAGCTCCCATTGGAAAGCTGCCATCCACACTCAAATCGGGGAAATCGAGAACACGGAACGTAAGATACACACCCAGAGCGACTAGGCCATAAATCAAGCCAATTTCGAGTGCACCAAAAAAAGCAAATGCAGACATAACTGCTCCTTTCTGCATGCTCAGGCTGGCTAATACCAACCTGAACTTAAGACTTCTAACGTATACTCCCCTTCTTCTCTAGCAGAATGCTTTACACGAGAAACCCGGAGAGTATCAGTTTTGGGGCAAGCCTCTATCAACCAACGTGACAGGCTTAACCCCAAAAAGCGTTACTTATTGCATGCTTGTCGCACGTTCAACCACAGAACTTGGCAGCTTGATACCGAGCTTAGATGCTGCGCTTTCATTAATTACAAGGTCAGAGCCCGTCGCGACTTTTACATCCAGCTTGCCTGGTTCTTGACCATCAAGAATCGCCGCCACGTAATCCGCGGTTTGTACACCAACCTGGTAGTAGTCAAAACCTAAGCCTGCAATAGCACCCTTTTCGACATACGACGTCGCGCCACCAAATACAGGTTTCTTCGCTTGATTCGCTGCCACAATCATCCCTTCAATCGCACTTGCAACTGTATTGTCTGTTGGGGCGTAAAGAATGTCTGATTTCGCTGCAATCGCTTGAGTCGCAGACTGAACATCAGCACTTTTTAGTGCGGTCGCTTCAACCACTTGTATGCCTTTTGCTTTTGCGCTTTCTTTTAGTAATTCAACTAAAGTCACGGCATTAGCTTCACCGGGATTAAATACAACCCCGATGCTTTTCACCTGAGGAAGAATTTCTTGGATCAGATCGACATGCTGAGCAACGGGTGAAAGATCAGACAGGCCAGTTACGTTTTTGCCTGGTTGTTCCATCGACTTAACCAATTTCGCACCAACCGGATCTGTTACCGCAGTAAAGACAACAGGAATAGAGCGAGTAGCCGACACCAAAGCTTGTGCCGAAGGTGTCGCGATGCCAACTAACACATCAGGATTTTCGCCGACGTACTGACGGGCAATTTGCACCGCAATCGCTGGATTACCCTGTGCGGTCTTATAATCAAATTCTAGATTTTTGCCTTCTTCGTAGCCTTTCGCTTTCAAACCATCAAGTAATCCTTGGCGCGTCGCGTCTAACGCCGGGTGTTCGACAATCTGTGAAACTGCGACAGTTGCAGTGGCGGCCAGTACATTGGTAGAAGAGAAAATAGCAGTAGCAGATAGAACGGCGGTGGCTAATAAACGTTTCGTTTTCATCATAACTCCTTGATGTGACTTCGTCCTTGTTTCACGAGCTTTCAATATGTGTATCGACTCGTGAATTCAAATGTTTGAAGGCGGTATTGTTGTGTTCGTATAACTGTGCACTTCTTGCGCATCTTGTTTTTATTATTACTACTAAGTCTTAGTAAAGAAAAGAAAGATTTAACACTAAAGCAACATTTGTGATCAGGGGGACTTCTTCATCCGGAAAGAATCTTTGGTAAACAAAGCTTCGCTCGCTTCATCGACGACCGTCAAAGTAGGTAATAGAGGCAGGATCAAAAATGGAGCGGCCAGTGCACACTCCATTTCAAACAATTTAAATTAGAACCAACGCTCTAATGACGATTTATCGAGCTGGCGAAACGCTCGGTTCAGTATGATCGCAAGCTCTTTGTAACGAGGGCGAGCTTTGACAGGCTCTAATGCAAAACCTGTTTCCACAATTTTTTGATGCAACTCCCGATACCAAGAGGCCAAAGAAGGCGGCAATTTCGTGTTGGATCGAGCACCAAGCCACCAAATGCCTTGAAGTGGCAAGCTAATCGCAAACAAGGCGACAACAATGGATTGAGGTAACGCGTGGTAATTGTTGAATGCCATTTGAGTGAGTACGCTGATCGCAGCAACGGCCGGCATGACTTTAATGCCAAAGCGAGTCGCCTTAATGATACGCTGTTCCGGAAATATGGCGCTTAGCTCTTTACGAACCGGCCAGATCTCCATGTAATTCTGGCCATCTTTCAGGCTATGGATCAATCCGACTTTATTACTCATACCGCTCTCTCACTAAAAAATAGTTGAACATTTCAACTGAAGGTACAAAAAATTGATGAAAGTTAATATTCTTTCAAATTTTTTTTGTTATCATTGCTTATTATCGCTATCCTTTGCAGACCCTCAATCTCATTGTTGCTGTTATTTACAATTTAAGCAACTCCGAGATATCTATCTGCACGGATCGCATCATAGTGATGGAAGGGTTCATCACTATTTCTTTATATGGAATTAGAACAATTTTTGACCAGGATTAGTACGCAGCCTTCTGGGTATCGGCTATTCTTGTGATTAATTTTTCATTCTTTAACTGATTTTTTATCAGACGAATAACAGGTAGTCATACATGTCTAAGCTAGTTTTAGTTTTAAACTGCGGTAGTTCTTCTCTTAAATTTGCCGTTGTTGATGCCGAGAACGGCGACGAGCACTTGTCAGGTCTTGCTGAGTGTCTTCACCTTCCTGAAGCTCGCATCAAGTGGAAACTTGATGGCAAGCACGAAGCTCAACTAGGCAATGGTGCAGCTCACGAAGAAGCACTAGCGTTTATGGTAGAAACTATTCTTGCTTCTAAGCCAGAGCTTAAAGCTAACCTAGGCGCAATCGGTCACCGTATCGTTCACGGCGGCGAGCAGTTCACTCAATCTGCACTAATTACTGATGAAGTTCTAAAAGGTATTCAAGACGCTGCAACATTTGCACCTCTTCATAACCCTGCTCACATCATCGGTATCGAAGCGGCTAAGAAAAACTTCCCAGAGCTGAAAAACGTTGCTGTATTTGACACTGCGTTCCACCAAACTATGCCTGAAGAGTCTTACCTATACGCTCTTCCATACAACCTATACAAAGAACACGGTATCCGTCGTTACGGCATGCACGGTACTTCTCACTTGTTCATCACTCGTGAAGTTGCAGGCCTACTAAACAAACCAGTTGAAGAAGTAAACATCATCAACTGTCACCTAGGTAACGGCGCATCTGTATGTGCGATCAAGAACGGTCAATCTGTAGACACTTCTATGGGTCTTACTCCACTTGAAGGTCTGGTAATGGGTACTCGCTGTGGCGACATCGACCCTGCTATCGTCTTCCACCTACACGACGCTCTAGGTTACTCTGTTGATCAAATCAACACGATGCTAACTAAAGAGTCTGGTCTTCAAGGTCTAACTGAAGTGACTTCTGACTGTCGTTTCGTTGAAGACAACTACGGTCAAAAAGAAGAAGCAACACGCGCAATGGACGTGTTCTGCCACCGTCTAGCTAAATACGTTGCTGGCTACACTGCTTCAATGGAAGGCCGTCTAGACGCAATCACTTTCACTGGCGGTATCGGCGAGAACTCTGGCCCTATCCGTGAAATGGTTCTAAACCGTCTTGGCATCTTCGGTATCGAAGTAGATAGCGAAGCTAACCTTAAAGCTCGCTTCGGCGGCGAAGGCGTTATCACGACTGAAAACAGCCGTATCCCTGCAATGGTTATCTCTACTAACGAAGAGCTAGTCATCGCTGAAGACACTGCTCGCCTGACAGGTCTTTAATTGAATTCCTGGCTAGCCACTCGGCTAGCCAGATTTTCATTCAAACGAATTTCTTAGGGGCTCAACTCCTATTCTTCGAGCTTCATGGAATAAGAGTTGAGCTTTTATCCCCCAAATAGCTAAAGGTACTCTACGAATGTCTCGTACTATTATGCTTATCCCTACTAGCGCAGGCGTTGGCCTAACAAGCGTTAGCATGGGTGTTCTTCGCGCTATGGAGCGTAAAGGCGTTAAAGTTTCTTTCTACAAGCCAATCTGTCAGCCACGTTCAGGTGGTGATCAGCCAGATCTGACTTCAACTATCGTTGGTCGTAACAGCGATATGAAGATCGGTGAACCAATGGCGATGTCTGTTGCTGAAAGCCTAATCGGTAACGACAACATGGACGAGCTGCTAGAAACCGTTGTTGAACGTTACAACCAAATCAACAAAGACGCAGACGTTACGCTAATCGAAGGTCTTGTACCTACTCGTAAGCACCCATTTGCAAACCAAGTAAACGCGGAAATCGCGGCAACACTTGGTGCAGAAATCGTGCTAGTTGCGACTCCAGGTACTGATAACCCTGCGCAACTGAAAGAGCGTATCGAAGTAGCATGTTCTAACTTCGGCGGCACTAAAAACAAAAACATCTCTGGTGTTATCATCAACAAGCTAAACGCTCCTGTTGACGAAGCTGGCCGTACTCGCCCTGACCTATCTGAAATCTTTGACGATGCAGACAGCGCGAAACAAAACGAATTGAAAGTGATGGAAATTTTCAACACTTCTCCAATTCGTGTACTAGGTTGTGTGCCATGGAGCATTGATCTGATTGCGACTCGTGCAATCGACATGGCTAAACACCTGAAAGCAGATATCATCAACGAAGGTGACATCAACACTCGTCGCATCAAGAGCATCACTTTCTGTGCACGTTCTCTGCCAAACATGATTGAGCACTTCAAACCGGGTTCTCTACTTGTTACTTCTGCAGACCGTCCTGATGTTATCGTTGCTGCTTCTCTTGCTGCAATGAACGGTGTGGATATTGGTGCAGTACTGCTAACTGGCGGTTACGATATCCCTAGCGAAATCGAAGGCCTATGTAAACCAGCATTCGACACTGGTCTACCTATCTTCAAAGCACAAGGTAACACTTGGCAAACGTCTCTAAACCTACAGAGTTTCAGCATCGAAGTACCTGCAGACGATAAAGAGCGTATCGAGTTCATCAACGAACACGTTGCTGGCCACATCGACGGTAACTGGATCGAGTCTATGACTGAAGGCACTCAGAAGTCTCGTCGTCTAAGCCCACCAGCGTTCCGTTACCAGCTAACTGAACTTGCTCGTAAAGCAGGTAAGCGTATCGTTCTTCCAGAAGGTGACGAACCACGCACAGTTAAAGCAGCGGCAATCTGTGCTGAACGCGGCATTGCAGACTGTGTACTTCTAGGTAACCCAGATGAAATCCGTCGCGTAGCGGCTCAACAAGGCGTTGAGCTAGGTACTGGTGTAACCATCATCGATGCAGATGCTGTTCGTGAAAACTACGTTGCTCGCCTAGTTGAGTTGCGCGGTGCGAAAGGCATGACTGAAGTTGTGGCTCGTGAGAAGCTACAAGATTCAGTATTCCTAGGCACAATGATGCTTGAGAACGACGAAGTTGACGGCCTAGTTTCTGGTGCTGTTCACACTACGGCGAACACTATCGTTCCTCCGTTCCAAATCATCAAGACTGCACCAAACGCGTCTATCGTATCTTCAGTATTCTTCATGCTTCTGCCTGATCAAGTACTGGTATACGGTGACTGTGCGATCAACCCAGATCCAACAGCTGAACAGCTTGCTGAAATCGCTATCCAATCTGCTGACTCTGCAGCAGCATTCGGTATCGAACCACGCGTTGCAATGATCTCTTACTCTACTGGTGAATCTGGTAAGGGTGCAGACGTTGATAAAGTACGTGAAGCAACAAAACTGGCTCAAGAGAAACGTCCTGATCTTATCATCGACGGTCCTCTACAGTACGACGCTGCGATCATGGAAAACGTTGCTGCTTCTAAAGCACCAAACTCTCCAGTTGCAGGTAAAGCGACAGTATTCGTGTTCCCAGACCTAAACACTGGTAACACGACTTACAAAGCGGTACAACGTTCAGCAGACCTAGTATCTATCGGTCCAATGCTGCAAGGTATGCGCAAGCCTGTAAACGACTTATCTCGTGGCGCGCTAGTAGACGACATCGTGTACACCATCGCTCTAACAGCTATCCAAGCAGACCAAGAAGCTAAATAATCGCTTCTGACATCTAGTTGGATATAGATACAAAGCCCTCGATTCGTCGAGGGCTTTTTCTATTGCTGGCCAGAACACTTATTTGTTTTTTATACCAATCACTGCACAACCTATAATTACTGGTGCACAAAGCTTTTCTCCCTATCGCCCCCATACCTAATCGACATTGCTCGTGCTTGTTCTTACACCGATTGACCCACTCCCAAAAATGCATTGGCTCCAAAGCAGCACGGTCCCTGTTCAATTTATCGACATTATTTACGTTTTAGCTAAACTTTTTTGCTAGGAAATACGTAAAAGCTACTGCAATGCACAAACTCATTGACTGCTAAGGAATATATATGAAGGATTTCATCAATACATCACTGATAAAGTTTGGTTTAGCTGCGTTTCTGATTAGTTTTTCTTCATTCAGCTTTTCCGCCCCGAGTATTAAAGGCGTCGATCAAGATATGTCCGGAGGAACGGTGACCGCTGAAATGGCTCATGCTGATGACAATGGGTGGATGGTTGTCCACCGAACAGACGAATCAATGAAGCCTGGTCCTGTTATCGGCTACGCTCCGTTAAAAATGGGAAAGAATGAAAACGTAAATGCAATTTTGATGGAACCAGTAGAATCAGGCGATATGCTGATGTTAATGGTCCACGGAGAGAAAGGTGGCATGAAGACTGGTGTGTTTGAGTATACGCTCGGCGCTAAAGAGGACGGTCCTGTAAAAGTGGACGGAAAGCTAGTGATGGACATCGTACGCGCTAAGTAAGGTGGCGATGAATGAAAAAGTAAACTTCCTACTCCCGGTATTTAGATGACACAAAAGTACTTAACGGCATTGCTAACCGTTAAGTACTTTTTCATTTGCGATGGAAGCAGCAAACTAGCCAATCCTTTCTCTTCCATGAGGAGTATTTAGGTCTAAATCAGGCCCTTTTGGTACAACTTGCGTCGGATTAATCCCAGTGTGGCTGAAGTAGTAGTGGCGTTTAATGTGATAGAAATCCGTCGTTTCTTCGACGCCTTCGACTTGATATAACTCTTTTAAGTAGCCTTGTATATTTTCGTAGTCTGCGATGCGCTGCTTGTTACACTTGAAATGCCCCACATACACCGCATCAAAACGAATAAGAGTCGTAAACAAACGCCAATCAGCCTCAGTAATTGTGTTCCCTGCTAAGTAACGATGCGTCGCTAAGTGAGCATCGATTTTATCTAACGCATTAAACAAAGAATCAAACGCTTCTTCATACGCCTCTTGTGTAGTCGCGAAGCCACAACGATACACTCCGTTGTTGACATTTGGATAAACAAAATCGTTCCACTCATCAATAACATGTTTTAGATGATCTGGATAGTAGTCGTCGTGATTCCCTGTTAACGCATTGAATTCCGAATTGAACATGCGAATGATCTCTGACGACTCGTTTGACACAATAGTATTGGTCTTTTTATCCCAAAGTACAGGCACGGTTACGCGGCCCGTGTAATCGGGTTTGGCCTGCGTGTAAATTTGATACATGCGCGTGTGACCAAACAATGGCTCAGGAAGCCCCATTTGCCAACCTTGGCTGAGCATATCAGGGCAAACGACCGTGACATCAATATGTGGTTCTAAACCTTTCAGCTTGCGGAAAATGAGGGTTCGATGTGCCCACGGACAAGCAAGAGAGACATACAAATGGTATCGACCGGACTCTGGTGTAAACTCCGCATCAGGGTCGTTTTTAACCCAGTTACGGAATCCGGCATCTTCGCGCACAAATTTGCCACCATTTGATTTTGTGTCATACCAGACATCTTGCCAAACACCTTCAACCAACTTACCCATGATTGCTCTCCTCTCGTTCTGTTTGTGTCTATATTAGCGTTTCCTATCAAACAGAGAATCATCGAACTTAGGACATCATGTTCAAGAAATTCGAATGTATAAATCAGACACATAAAAAAAGCGCGACCCGATGAAGGTGTCGCGCTTAAGCCCGTCACAGGCTGAATTTATACACTAACGTGTAAACAAGATACCGCGTGAACGTCATTACCTAAAATGGTTGGCTTTGTCTTCGCACACTCTTCGGTTGCTTGTGGGCAACGAGTGCGGAATACACAACCCGACGGTGGGTTGATAGGTGAAGGAAGATCACCCTCTAGCATTTGGATTTTCTTATTGCGCTCAATATCCGGGTCCGGGATCGGAACCGCAGACATCAGCGCACGCGTATATGGGTGCTTAGGCTCAGCAAACAGAGCCTCGGCCTCGCCAAGTTCCACGGCATTACCTAAATACATAACTAAAACGCGATCTGAAATGTGTTTAACGACAGACAAGTCATGCGCAATGAATACCAGAGAAAGCCCTAACTCTTTTTGAATCTCTTTAAGTAGGTTAACCACCTGAGCTTGAATAGATACATCAAGCGCCGATACTGGCTCGTCACAAATGATCATCTTAGGCTTAAGGATAAGCGCACGCGCTATCCCGATACGCTGACACTGACCACCCGAGAACTCGTGTGGGTAACGGTTAATCACGTTAGGTAATAGGCCAACTTTCGCCATCATCTCTTTAACGCGATCTTTCACTTCCTGCTTAGACAGTTCTGGATAGAATGTCTCAAGAGGTTCAGCAATGATATCACCAACAGTCATACGCGGATTCAGCGATGCCAATGGGTCTTGGAAAATCATCTGAATTTCTTTACGCGTCTCACGGCGCTGAACGCTTTTCATTTTAGTAAGGTCTTGACCCAACCAAACTACTTGGCCGTCAGTAGCTTCAACCAGACCAATGATGGCACGAGCAAACGTCGATTTACCACAACCTGATTCACCTACTACACCAAGCGTTTCCCCTTCGTATAGTCGAACGTTCACGCCATCTACCGCTTTCAGGCTCGAAGGCTTTGACCACGGCCATGCCGACTTTGAGGCAATGCTGAAGTGAACTTTCAGCTCAGAAATGTCCAGAATTAGTTTTTTGTCTACTGCGTTCATTTGTTCCAAGCCTCCCATTCAGAAAAACATGCACGCTGACGACCATCACCAAATGGTGTCAGAATTGGCGCCTCGCGCTTACAACGATCCATCACACGGTGACAGCGCTCTTGATAAGGGCAGCCCGGCGGTAGACGAAGCAAGTTTGGTGGATTACCAGGAATGGTCGGCAGAATTTCACCCTCAGTATCGAGGCGAGGAATCGCCTTCAGCAGCCCCTCCGCATAAGGATGGCTTGGATTGTAGAAAATTTCGTTTACGTTGCCGTACTCCATAGTACGGCCTGCATACATCACCAGCACCTTGTCACACGAACCTGCAACCACACCAAGGTCGTGCGTGATCATGATGATCGCTGTGTTGAACTCAGATTTCAGCTCATTCAACAAGTCCATGATCTGTGCTTGTACCGTCACATCAAGTGCTGTTGTTGGCTCATCGGCAATAAGCAGTTTAGGACGACATAACAACGCCATCGCGATCATTACACGCTGACGCATACCGCCTGAAAACTCATGCGGGTACATCGTGATACGCTTACGCGCTTCAGGGATTTTTACCGCTTCCAGCATGCGTACTGATTCTTCAAATGCTTCCGCTTTGCCCATGCCTTTGTGCAGCATAAGCACTTCCATCAACTGATCACTCACTTTCATGTAAGGGTTCAGTGATGTCATTGGGTCTTGGAAGATCATTGCGATCTGTTCCGCACGCACTTTGTTCAGTTCTTTTTCTGGTAAGTTTAGGATTTCTTTGCCTTCAAACTTTGCGCTACCAGAAATAATACCGTTCTTAGCCAAAAGGCCCATGATTGCGAATACGGTTTGAGATTTACCTGATCCCGACTCTCCAACGATACCTAAGGTTTCGCCTTGGTTGAGAGAGAAGTTCAAATCGTTTACTGCGGTTACGATACCATCTTGCGTGGTGAATTCGACGCGCAGATCTTTGACATCTAATAAGCTCATCATTGCTTCCTTAATCTTATCTTTTAATTATCTGTCTTTTGGATCCAGCGCATCGCGCAGGCCGTCACCAACGTAGTTGAAGCAGAATAGCGTCACAACCATGAACACTGCTGGGAATGCCAGCTGCCAGATTGCTACTTCCATTGTCTGTGCACCTTCTTGTAGAAGAGCGCCCCAACTTGTCATTGGTTCCTGAACACCAAGACCAAGGAATGATAGGAATGATTCCGTTAGAATCATACTTGGGATAAGCAGCGTAGAGTATACCGCTACAATACCCAGTACGTTCGGTACGATATGACGAGTAATGATTTTCCAGTTGCTTACACCACACACATGTGCCGCTTCGATAAACTCCTTGCTACGTAGACTAAGAGTCTGGCCACGTACGATACGCGCCATATCTAGCCATGCGATAGCACCAATCGCAACGAAGATCAGCATGATGTTACGACCGAAGAATGTTACCAGTACAATCACCAGGAACATAAACGGTACCGCGTATAAAATTTCTAGAATACGCATCATTACGCGGTCAACTTTACCGCCGATGAAACCAGATGCTGCGCCGTAGAGCGTACCAATCAGTACCGCTACAAATGCACCCATAACACCTACCATCAACGAAATACGACCTCCAATTAGCGTACGCACGTATAAATCACGGCCTAAGCTGTCAGTACCAAACCAATGGTCAGCATTCGGTGCAACGTGCATCGCGTACCAGTCAGTATCATCAAATGTGTACGGTGCGATCATTGGCAGGATAATAACCGCCAACGTCATTAGAACAAGAAGGAATAAGCTCACCATCGCCGCTTTGTTGCGCATGAAACGGATACGAGCATCTTGCCAAAGACTGCGACCTTCAATCTCCAAGTTTTCGGAGAATTTCTCAATCGCTTCTAGGTTTTCTTTTTTCGTTAACATAACCAAACGTCCCTGTTAGTAGCGAATTTTCGGGTCAATCATTGCAAGTAAAATATCTACAATCGCGTTGAATAGAATGAATAGGAAACCAATCAGAATGGTTACCCCCATTACTAGCGAGTAGTCACGGTTAAACGCAGCGTTAACGAATAGTTTACCAATACCAGGCAGACCAAAAATGGTTTCGATAACAACGGAACCGGTGATGATACCTACGAAAGCTGGGCCCATGTAAGAAACAACAGGGAGAAGTGCCGGCTTAAGAGCGTGTTTGATAATGATATAACGGTAACTTAGACCTTTAGCACGTGCCGTACGAATAAAGTTACTGTTTAGGGTTTCGATCATCGAACCACGTGTGATACGAGCAAAGGTAGCAACATACAGTAGCGACATACCAATAACAGGAAGCACTAAATACTGCCAGCTACCATCTTGCCAACCGCCCGCAGGGAAGATATTCCAATGAAGCGAGAATATGTAGATAAGCGCAGGCGCTAATACAAAGGATGGCATTACGACACCAAGCATCGCAGTCGACATAATGGTGTAATCAATCCAAGTATTTTGCTTGAGCGCAGCAATGGTACCGACGGTAACCCCCATTATCAAAGTAAAGATAAAGGCGATGAAGCCCACTTTAGCCGAAACAGGTAAGGCAACCGCGATCAGCTCGTTTACTGAGTAATCAAGGTATTTAAATGACGGTCCGAAATCACCTTGGATAACATTGGTCAAATACGTGGTGTATTGTTCAAATACAGGTTTATCCAAGCCATATTTAGCTTCGATATTTGCCATTACTTCGGGTGGCAATGGACGCTCTGTCGAGAAAGGGTTTCCCGGTGCAAAGCGCATAAGAAAGAAAGATACGGTGATCAAAACCAACATTGTTGGGAT
>NZ_JAWOTS010000009.1:163820-178155 GCF_033338975.1 Vibrio sp. Vb0349
TCTGTCGAGAAAGGGTTTCCCGGTGCAAAGCGCATAAGAAAGAAAGATACGGTGATCAAAACCAACATTGTTGGGATCGCCTCAAATATCCTTTTTGCGATGAATTTAAGCATAAACTCACTCTTTCAGTCTGTGACAGTTAAATTAAAGAAGTCGTCCAATTCTTTTGGACTAAAGATAGGCGCTACATGCAATTTCTCACATGTAGGGCCTCATTTTTATAGTTCTATCGAGTTACGAATTACTCTGTGATGTAGAGATCTTTAGAGTAAATCTTGTCTTCCGCGTTATTTACTGGGAAGCCACCAACTTTCGGTGATAGTAGACGTGATTTCACGTACTGGTAGATAGGTGCGATTGGCATATCTTTTGCCATCAACTTCTCTGCTTCTAGGTAAAGTGCTTGGCGCTCTTCGTCAGAAGTTGAAGCAAATGCTTTGTTCATGATCGCATCGTACTCTTTGCTGTCGTAGTGAATACCACCAGTAGTGTTATTACTCATCATCAGCGTTAGGAAAGATGAAGCTTCGTTGTAGTCGCCACACCAACCTGCACGAGCAACCTCAAAGTTGCCAGAATCTTTGGTAGATAGGTAAGTTTTCCACTCTTGGTTTTCTAGCGTAACGTCTAGACCAAGTGTCTTCTTCCACATTGAACCCAGTGCAACCGCAAGTTTCTTGTGGTTCTCTGATGTATTGTATAGAAGGTTAAATTCAAGAGGGTTGTCTGCGCCGTAACCCGCTTCTTCCAATAGACGCGCAGCTTCTGCGTTACGCTCTTCTTGCGTCATTTTGCCGTATGCAGGAATTTCTGGGTTGAAACCTGCCGTAATTTCAGGTGTTAGGAAGTAAGCTGGCTTTTGACCTTGACCTAAAATCGCATCGGTCACAATGTTACGGTCAATCGCATAAGAAATCGCTTTACGCACACGAACATCATCAAACGGCTTTTTCTTCGTATTGAAGATGTAGTAGTAAGTACATAAGTTACCGGTTACAGACACTTCTTGTGGGTGCTCTTTCTTCAGACGCTTGAAGTGCTCTGTAGGCAGCTCATTCGTGAAGTCGATTTCACCCGCTAGGAAGCGGTTCATTTCCGCTACTTGGTTCTCGATTGGTAAGAAAGTAACTTGGTCAAGCGTCGTGTTTTCGTTGTCCCAGTACTGTTCGTTACGTTTTAGAACCAAACGCTCGTTTACAACCCAGTTGTCAACAACATAAGCACCGTTACCTACAAAGTTCTCTGGCTTCGTCCATTGATCGCCGAACTTTTCAACAGTTGCTTGATGAACAGGTTTCACTGTCGTGTGGCCCATCATCATTACAAAATATGGTACTGCAGTATCTAACTCAACCACTAACGTGTGATCGTCAACCGCTTTAACACCTAACTCGCTCTTATCTTTTTTACCCGCAACAATGTCTTTTGCGTTCTTCATCTTGGTGTATTCCATGTACCAAGCATATGGAGAGGCGGTTGCTGGATCGACTGCGCGTTGGAAGCTGTAAACGAAATCACCTGCAGTGACAGGATCACCGTTTGACCATTTTGCGTCTTCACGTAAGTGGAAAGTGTATGTTTTGTTGTCTTCAGTTTCCCAAGATTCTGCAACACCAGGGATAGTGTTACCGTCCGCATCTTGGTTTACAAGGCCTTCAAGAAGATCGCGAATCACGTGGGATTCTGGAACACCTTGAGATTTATGAGGGTCTATTGTCGCAACTTCTGTACCGTTACCACGCACCAATTCTTGAACAGCAGCAAGTTTTGGCTCTTTAGAATCAGATTTAGCTTCAGGGGCTGGAGCCGGAGCAGGCTCAGCAGCTTGTTTCTCCGCAGGCTTTTCACCACAACCAGCTAGAGCGAGAGAAAGACCAGCACCAATAAATAAAGCGCGCGTGATTTTATTCTTATACATGCGTAAAACTCCAAATTTTTTCGTTAGCATCCATGACTTCTTTGTAAGGGCCTGGAACGGTCAGAGTTTTAGATTTTTTTAGTGCACTTTCTGAGCACAAAAGTCTAAAACCTTACAAAGACTGCGGCACACATTAGCAATCATTGAAGTAATTTGCCATAAAAATGTAGCAAAAAAACCAATAATGCTGACTAAACCACACATATCTAGCAGTAAACTCTAACCCCAAAGCATTCACCAGCCAAATAAAGACCAGAAGCGACATTTAACAGGCGAAACTTTCGATTAATCTGAGTTTAAACCATTTACTAGCATCTTATGCTAGATATTTACACATCATTTAACATTTATGACAAATCAAGTCTAACAAATAATTGTTTATATATTGGGCAAAAAACTTTTATTGTGAAGAATATCACCAGACAAAAGATAGGAAATATTGAAACAAAGTGAGCAATACAATGAAGATAAATACAAAAAAAGCTAAGTACCATTAGCACTTAGCTTTTTTCACTAGAATGCGGGTTAGTTCTATTTTTCCCAACGCTGTGCAGCTTGATGATCGGTGTCGCGCGACTCAACCCAACGATCTTCATTCGTCGTACGCTCTTTTTTCCAAAATGGAGCTTGGGTTTTCAGATAATCCATGATGAACTCGCACGCATCAAATGCCGCGCCGCGGTGCGCACTGGAAACGCCCACAAATACAATTTGATCACCGCTATCCATGTCTCCGACGCGATGAATCACGCGTACACCTAATAGTGGCCAGCGAGACTCAGCTTGATCACAAATGTCGCTCAAGCTCTTCTCTGTCATCCCCGGATAGTGCTCTAGATGTAAACCAATGACATTATCCCCAAGGTTCATATCTCGAACTTTACCAACGAATGTAACGACAGCACCGGCAGCCGTCCCTTCAGATAGACGTTGATATTCTTGCTCAACCGAAAAGTCTTCAATTTGTACAGAAACACGAGAATCCATCTTAACCCCCAGTTACCGGCGGGAAAAACGCAACTTCGTCACCTGCTTTTACTTGTGTATCCAAAGGGACGATGGATTGGTTCACTGCAGCAAGTAGCTTTCCTGGCTCGAGCGCTAAATCCCACTTGCCATCTTTCTTAGTGCCTTCTTCCACTAGATGTGCACGAATTGATTCAACCGTTTCAAACGGCCCGTCTAACTCGACACTGTCGATGCCAATCAGCTCGCGAGTTTGAGCAAAGAAAAGTACTTTAATCATGATTCCACCTTAAAGTGACCAGATTTACCACCCGTTTTCTCTAGTAGACGAACTTGACCAATGACCATGTCTTTTTGTACTGCTTTACACATATCGTAAATCGTTAGAGCAGCAACGGAAGCTGCCGTGAGCGCTTCCATTTCCACACCAGTTTTACCCGCAAGTTTACATACTGATTCGATGCGAACTTTGTTTTCTGCTTCGATAGCTTCCAGTTGAACTTCAACTTTAGAGAGTAGTAGCGGATGACAAAGTGGAATCAAATCCCAGGTTTTCTTCGCAGCTTGAATACCAGCAATACGAGCCGTCGCAAATACATCACCTTTGTGGTGCTGGCCAGAGACAATCAGTTGAAGTGTTTCTGGGGCCATGTGAACAAATGCTTCAGCACGAGCTTCACGAACCGTCTCCGTTTTTGCTGACACGTCAACCATGTTTGCTTCGCCAGAAGCATTGATATGTGTAAATTGGGTCATTGTTTTTCCTTCGCTTTTAGGAAAGGTTATACAGATAGGTGTGGCATGAAGTTACAAGGGCGATGACTTGCATCCAACTGCTGTTTAATAATTTTTGTCCAGCCTGTACGACACGCACCCGTTGAACCTGGCATTGCGAAGATCACGGTGTGGTTAGCAAAACCTGCAATCGCACGAGACTGAATGGTAGACGTACCGATCTCTTCGTACGACACCATACGGAACAACTCACCAAAACCTTCAACTTCTTTATCAAATAGAGGCTTAAGTGCTTCTGGCGTGCTATCACGTGAGGTGAAACCTGTACCGCCAGTAATCATGATCGCTTGTACGCTTTCATCAGCAATCCATTGAGAAACAATCGCGCGGATCTTGTACATGTCATCAATAACAATTTGCTTGTCTACTACGTTGTGACCCGCTTCTTGAGCATGCTCAGCTAGGTAACGACCAGAGGTATCGTTTTCTTCAGTACGAGTGTCAGATACCGTTAGAACGGCAATATTTGCAGGTTGGAATTTGCTTTCAGCGTGACCCATTTGTTCACCTATTCTCTTAATTAGCTTTGATACGCTTGGTATCGATTCGGAAAAAGTTAGAGCCAGCTTATCACTAAGCTCGCTCTAAAAGTTGAATGAAGTTAGCCGCCGATAGACGCGAGGTGTGGCGTCATACCAGTATTGCCATCATGCAAGAAATGGCTTACCGACTTGGTTTGTAACTGCGCCTGGATACGTTCAATAAGCTCACTCTCTTGCTCATCACGTTCCAAAAGATCACGCAATTCTACACCATGGTCTCCAAACAGACATAGGTGCAGCTTACCCATCGCAGAAACGCGCAGTCGGTTGCAGCTTTCACAAAAGTCTTTTTCATAAGGCATGATAAGACCTATTTCACCCTTGTAATCAGGATGAACAAATACTTGCGCAGGACCATCATTATGCGAGCGCACTTTCAGCAACCAACCATTTGCAATTAGCTGGTTACGAATTGCCACTCCGGATACATGGTGCTTATTAAATAGCTCATCCATCTCACCCGTTTGCATCAACTCAATGAAACGCAGTTGGATTGGACGATCTTTTATCCAGTTAAGAAACGCTGGCAGCTCGTGATGGTTCAGATCTTTCATCAACACCACATTAACTTTTACTTGCTCATAACCGACCTCGAACGCACGTTCGATACCATTCATGACTTCAGTAAACTTATTTTCACCTGTGATTTGATGAAACATACGCGGGTCAAGGCTATCCACACTGACATTAATGTGGGTTAAACCCGCTTCACGCCAATCTGCGACTTGTTTTGCCATGCGATAGCCATTGGTTGTCGTTGCAACTTTTTGAATGCCAGGCGTCGCCGCTACTGAATGGATAATGTCGGTAAAATCTTTGCGTAAGCTAGGCTCACCACCAGTGATGCGCACTTTTGACGTGCCACAATCAGCGAATGCTTTTACGACCCGTTTGATTTCAGGGAGAGATAAAAAAGACGAGTTTTTATTGCCCGAAGGCTTATAGCCATCAGGAAGGCAATAGGTACATTTGAAATTACATACGTCGGTCACAGACAGACGCAAGTAATAAAACTTACGATGAAATTTGTCTTCGAATTGTTGCGCCACGGAACACCTTTCCAAACACGGGAGGCATGGCCATTTCCAATCATGCCCTTGTGACAGTATGCCACTGGCTCAAAACGCTTATCCAAGGACTTAGCAATAGTGAGCTCGGAGTTATGGCAACCAGAGATATGAAATCTCTGATAGCTTTGCGGTGTAAAATACTTAATATTTGTAATGGAATCCAGACTTGAGTGATAAAAAACTCTCTAGAGACACAATTTACCGCTAAGTGAGTACCTTTAAGACACTCCTTAAGATAAATTGTAGCCGTTTTTTATTAGATTATTAGAAGAACATAATGAATATCTACACAGATAAAAAAGTGGTCGCTGTTGGCGGTGGTCATGGCTTAGGTCGAATGCTGGCCGCATTACGAGATTTTGGCAGCAATGCAACTGGGATTGTTGCCACGACTGACAATGGTGGTTCAACAGGAAGAATTCGTCACTGCCAAGGAGGAATCGCTTGGGGAGACACACGTAACTGTATTAATCAGCTCATTACAGAGCCTTCGATCAGTTCTATGATGTTTGAATATCGCTTCAAAGGCACTGGCGAACTTGATGGTCATAATCTTGGTAATTTGATGCTTACTGCACTCGATAACTTATCGGTCAGACCTTTAGATGCCATTAATCTGATTCGCAATATGTTAAAAGTCGACGTTAACATCCTTCCTATGTCCGAACACCCTTCGGATCTTTCCGCGTTATCCGTAGATGGGAAGTGGGTTACGGGAGAAACAAATGTCGACGAAATGAAAGCAGACTTGCGACGTTTGGATCTTTCACCAGAAGTGCCTGCTACCAAAGAAGCCATCACAGCTTTGGCGGAAGCGGACGCGATTATTCTTGGCCCTGGCAGTTTTTTAACTAGTATCATGCCTCCTTTATTGCTGCCTGAACTCGGCAAAGCGATTGCAGCAAACACAAAAGCAAAAGTCATTTTTGTTGCTAACCTGAGTCCAGAATACGGCCCAGCGGGACGAATGACGATGGCTCAAAAATTAGAATGGTGTGAACGTGCCTGTCAAGGAAGAAAAATAGACGTGGTTCTAGCAGAGAAAACCGAGCAAGACGTCTTAAGTCAATGGAATGTAGTGACGGAGTCACTCGCCTCCTCTAACCGAGACTGGCGTCACGATAGAAACAAGCTCAAACTAGCGATTGAAAATCAGCTACAACTTTCTATTTAAGAGCACGTTACCTGGCTAGCGCCCTCTTTTAAGGTGTTTATTGATAATGAAAACCCTTCTGTCATCGAAGGGTTTTAGTTCAGGCATCCAGTAAGAACAGATGTTTACTAAGAAAAAATGGTTAATAGGAATAAATAGTTACTGTCGCCAAGAGCGATAAGCATCTCGAGTTTCGTGCAAAAGATCGAACATAACCTCTAACTCCTCAGACTCCGCAGTCAACTCACCGGCTTTCGCTTTTTTGTCTATGGACATCGCCAGTTCACAAAGGCGATCTGCCCCAAAGCTCGCAGCACTACTTTTCAACGCGTGGCTGATTTCTTTTGAGTAAGCTAATCGCTCTGCCCCCTGCAGTTGGGATAAGTTCTCGATATAGGTATCCATTTCTCCTAGGAAGATATCGAACAGTACAGGTACGTTGTCACTGCCAATTTCCATCGACAGTTCATCTATTTTTTGCTGATTTAATACATTTACACTCATACTTTTTGCCGCTCTTCCTTGCCGTTCCATGCCTGTAACTTGCGGTAAATCGTCGACGGACTGACATCAAGGTATCCCGCCGCTCGAGGAATATTGCCATCACATGCTTCAATCGCTTGCTCGATTGCCATTTTTTCCGTCATCCATAATGGCATAATCTCAGATGCGGTCATCGCTTTCGGCTCAATTAATTTAGCCACAGACGACGGACGGTCAAGCGGTTGATTCAACGGTGGCGGTAACATGTCCAACGTAATCTCTTTACCGTTGTTTAGAACAACGATATTGCGTAGCACGTTTTGTAACTGACGAACGTTACCCGGCCACTCATAGCTGTTGAATCGCTCGATGACATCAGGCGCAAAACGTATGAAGCTTTTTCCTTCTTCGTGTGACATGTAACCTAGCAGTGAGTATGCAATTTCAATAACATCTTCGCCTCGTTCGCGTAAAGGCGGTAAATGCAAAGGAATGACATACAAACGATAGTACAAATCTTCACGGAATCGACCTTCTTGTACCTCTTTCCAGGGATCACGGTTAGTGGCACAAACAAAGCGCACATCCACGCTCTTCATTTTTGAGGAACCCACTTTTTGGAATGTGCCCGTTTGAATAAATCGTAGCAACTTGGTTTGTAAATCCAAGTCCATCTCACAAAGCTCATCTAGAAAAAGTGTGCCGCCATCCGCTAACTCAGCTGCCCCTTGACGATCATTCGCAGCGCCAGTAAAGGCCCCTTTTACGTGACCAAACAGTTCACTCTCAATCAAATCTTTTGGAATTGCAGCACAGTTAATTGCAATAAAAGGTTTGTCACCACGTTTACTTGCTGCGTGAATAGCCTCGGCACATACCTCTTTACCAGTACCACTTTCACCTGTGATAAAAATACTCGCTTTACTGCTCGCCGCTGAATCTATCGTACGGTAAACCTGCTGCATGGTTTGGCTACTGCCGATAAACCCCTGATAGCTCTGATTGCCTGGATTATCGGCTTCATTTTTTAGCTTGGTCGCTTTACGAATGGCATTGTTAACCGTGACACGTAAACGGTCTGCTTCACACGGTTTAATTAGAAAGTCTTGTGAGCCATGACGCATGGCCTCGACAGCGGTATCGATAGAACCGTGAGCGGTCATAAAAATTATAGGTACGTCGGGATGACTCTTTTTAACGGCATGTAAAACGTCCATCCCCGTCATATCTGGCAGACGGAGATCGAGTAAAATAAGATCTGGAATTCGATGATTTAGGCTCTCAATGGCATCCCTACCTGTGCCGACAATATTGATATCTATGCCAAGCGGTGTCAGGTATGAGCGGTACAGAGCCGCAACAGATGCGGTGTCCTCGACCATTAAAAGGTAACGAGACTTTGGGCCTTCGGGTTTTTGTTGCATAACCTAGCTATTATTTTGTTGTGTTTTAAACAATAATCGCATTACGCTTTGCATTTTGCAAATAACATTAGCTAAATTATGGGCAAAGGAAAAAATTCAAAAATAATATCAATTATTTAAAAAGTGGCACAAACCATGCTGTAACGATAGTGACCCCTCGGGTCACCTAGCCAACTGACGTTGTTAGTGAACGATATGTTCACAAAACAAGCCAATAGACCCGACTGCCTATTGGCTTCTTTTTTTTACAAGCGACCTAAAATGCTTGGATAGTTAAATCGGTAAGTTTGTTCAACTATTTGCGATGAACTGCGCTCGTAGTTTTTCAATCTCGTCACGCTTTTGTGCCGCTAACTCAAACTCTAAATCTTGCGCATGCTGATACATCGCTGCCTCCAGTCGACTGATTTCTTTTTCTAGCTGCTGAGGGGACAGTGCCTCGTAAGTTTGCGAAGGCTCCGCCACTTTCGATAATGGTACCTGTTTAGTGTTACGCTGGCGTTTAGACTTAGTGATATCGCCAAGTTCCATGATGTCTTTGATATTTCGTTTGAGCGCTTGTGGCGAAATACCCATTTCTTCGTTGTACGCTTCCTGCTTCTCGCGACGACGGTTAGTTTCATCCATCGCCTTTTTCATTGAGTTGGTGATTCGGTCAGCGTATAAAATCGCCTTACCTTCGATGTTTCGTGCAGCACGACCAATGGTCTGAATGAGTGAGCGTTCAGACCGCAAGAAGCCCTCTTTATCCGCATCCAAAATTGCAACTAACGAGACCTCTGGCATATCCAGGCCCTCTCTCAATAAGTTTATTCCCACCAGCACGTCAAATTCCCCAAGACGAAGGTCACGGATAATTTCCACACGCTCAACAGTATCAATGTCTGAGTGTAAATAACGTACCTTAACATCATGTTCGTGAAGGTATTCGGTGAGATCTTCAGCCATTCGTTTGGTCAGTGTTGTAACCAGAACTCGTTCATCTTTAGCTGCGCGAATACGGATCTCAGACAATAGGTCGTCGACTTGGGTCGCTACTGGGCGAACTTCCAACTCAGGGTCAAGCAAGCCTGTAGGACGAACGACTTGATCCGCTACATCACCCGCCGATTTTTCTAGTTCGTAATTTCCAGGAGTAGCAGAGACGAAAATCGTTTGTGGCGCTAGTGCTTCAAACTCCTCAAACTTCAGTGGACGATTATCCAAAGCTGAAGGTAACCGGAAACCAAACTCCACCAGCGTTTCTTTACGCGAACGGTCGCCTTTATACATGGCACCTATCTGCGGTACTGTCACGTGAGATTCATCGATGATCAACAAGCCATCATGAGGTAAGTAGTCAAACAGGGTTGGTGGCGGCTCACCTTCCGAGCGTCCACTGAGATAACGAGAATAGTTTTCGATACCGGAGCAAAAGCCCAACTCATTCATCATTTCGATATCGAATTGAGTGCGCTGGCTAATTCGCTGCTCTTCCAGTAGCTTGTTGTTATCTAGAAGCTGCTTTTTGCGCACTTCTAGTTCGACTTTAATATTTTCAATCGCTTCAAGAATGCGATCTCTTGGCGTGACATAGTGCGTCTTGGGATAGATGGTATAGCGCGGCAAGTCTCGTTGTTTCACCACGCCTGTCAATGGATCGAACACACTGATGCAATCCACCTCATCGTCAAACATCTCAACGCGCACAGCGTCTTGGTCTGATTCAGCAGGGAATATATCAATCACCTCGCCACGGACACGGAACTGCCCTCGCTCAAAAGCAACATCATTGCGCGAGTATTGGAGCTCCGCTAGGCGACGAAGCATATCACGCTGATCAATCACATCACCGCGACGTAGGTGCAGCATCATTTGTAGATACGATTCAGGATCACCCAAGCCATAGATAGCCGATACCGATGCAACAATAATGGCATCTTTACGTTCTAGTAGTGCTTTTGTAGCAGACAAACGCATTTGTTCTATATGCGCGTTAACTGAAGCGTCTTTCTCTATAAAGGTATCCGTGGTCGGAACGTACGCTTCAGGTTGGTAGTAATCGTAGTAAGAAACAAAATACTCAACCGCATTATTAGGAAAGAATGACTTCATCTCACCATATAACTGAGCAGCAAGCGTTTTGTTTGGCGCAAGTAATATTGCAGGTCGTTGGGCTTGAGCAATCACATTCGCTAGTGTGAAGGTTTTACCTGAGCCTGTGACCCCCAACAAGGTTTGATGTGCTAGCCCAGCATCGAGCCCCTCAAGCAACTGATTGATCGCTCCTGGTTGATCGCCCGACGGCTGATAATCGGAGACCAATTCATAGACTTTACTCATACCCTTCCTCAATTTTACTGCGCTAAGGCTGTATATATATACACCTTAGCTAATGAAATCTACGTCTATCGAGAATTTACCCATCATTGTTAATAAATTTTCTTGTTTGTCTAGAATGCTATAGCCATACAAAAGTGACTCTGATATAGTGCTTCGCCCTAGTTGAAGAGCTACACACATTCTTCACATTATAGTTTCCACAACTTTTCCCCAAAAATTAGCTTAAAACTTTCTTATCCCCAAAAGATTGATTTTTATCCACTTTGAATACCTTTTGATTAACATCGATAAATCTCTGTTTTATTTGCTTATTTTACGCATAACTCTGACTAAAAATTCATTAAATAAAAACTTAGTTGCATATCAATTTTCTTTACCCAGATCTCATCAACATACTTATCCACAAATTTAGTGGATAACTAACCTCGAGCCTTTACTGGCAAGCCATACAGAAAAGTAAAGCCCTTAACTCAATATTTTTTGCTAAAAATGTATTTTTTTACTGTTGACAGTAGTTTGAGTGCTCGGTAAGATTCGTCCCGCTTTCAAGCAAAGCAATTCCTCCTTAGCTCAGTTGGTAGAGCGACGGACTGTTAATCCGCAGGTCGCTGGTTCGAGCCCAGCAGGAGGAGCCAGATTATAGAAAAGCCGTGTCGCAAGACACGGCTTTTTTTGTATCTTAATCGCCATGAAATCTAAGCCAATCTAGGCGTCATAAAATCACACCGAAATAAGTTCAAATTACAGAACTCATAACATTGTCATAGATAGTGTTCTCACAGCACCACACATTTAATTCTGTCTCTTTTCTAGCAAAACACAATCATAACTAGTTGAATCTATTATTAATGCAATTTAATCATTGAAAAAATGAAAAGCATTCATTTTACTCATAACAAATAAATCCATACGATTAAAAGGGTTAAGAATGGTTCCGTCCTACTCGTCGCCTCCATTCTAATTATCAATAACTTAGGGATTTACTTATGACTATTCCGACAACTGACATGCTAGATGCATGGGCTGGATTTACTGCTGGTGAATGGCAAAACTCTGTCAACACTCGTGACTTCATCCAAAAAAACTATACACCCTATGAGGGAGACGAGACTTTCTTAGCTGAAGTTAGCGAATCCACTTCAGCATTATGGAACCAAGTGCTTGAAGGCATAAAACAAGAAAGCCGCACACACGCCCCTATTGATTTTGACACAGACTTGCCCTCAACAATCACTTCCCACGATGCAGGCTACATCAACAAAGATCTGGAAAAGATCGTTGGCTTACAAACTGATCAACCGCTAAAACGTGCAATCATCGCCAATGGCGGGATTCGCATGGTCAAAAACTCTTGCGAAGTTTATGGCCGCGAGCTGGATCCAACGGTTGAAAAAATCTTCACTGAATACCGTAAAACTCACAACAAAGCGTGTTTCGACCTTTACACCAAAGAAATCCTAGCGTGTCGTAAATCCGGCATCATTACGGGTCTTCCTGATGCCTATGGCCGTGGTCGTATCATTGGTGACTATCGCCGTCTCGCCCTATACGGTATCGACTTCTTAAAAGCAGACAAAAAAGAACAATACAATTCAACACAAACGTTCTTAGAACAAGGCAACGATCTTGAGAAAACACTTCGTCTTCGCGAAGAAATAGCCGATCAAGTTCAAGCACTTGAAGACATTCGTCAAATGGGTCTGAAATACGGCATTGATATGTCGCTACCTGCAAAAACAGCACAAGAAGCGATCCAATTTACCTACTTTGGCTACCTAGCGGCGGTTAAATCGCAAAACGGCGCAGCAATGTCACTGGGCCGTACTTCGACTTTCCTAGACGTCTATCTAGAACGCGATATCGCAAACGGTTTGATTGATGAATCACAAGCGCAAGAAATGATTGACCACTTCATCATGAAGCTACGGATGGTTCGCTTCCTACGCACACCAGAATACGATTCATTGTTCTCTGGCGACCCAATCTGGGCAACAGAAGCCATGGCAGGTATGGGTGTTGATGGCCGTACGCTAGTATCTAAAACGACATTCCGATACTTACATACGCTACATACTATGGGCCCTGCTCCTGAGCCAAACATGACGATTCTTTGGTCAGAGCAATTGCCTGAAGCGTTCAAACAATATGCTGCAAAAGTGTCGATTGATACCTCTTCGGTTCAATACGAAAACGACGATCTAATGCGTCCTGATTTCAACAATGACGACTACGCGATTGCCTGTTGTGTGAGCCCGCAGATTGTTGGTCAGCACATGCAATTTTTTGGTGCACGTGCCAACCTTGCAAAAGCACTGCTTTACACCATCAATGGTGGTATCGATGAAAAATCGAAAGCGCAAGTTGGTCCGGTAGTGGACAAAGTTCAAGATGAAATTCTCGACTTTGACGCTTTGATGCCTCGTTTCGACAACATGTTGGAATGGTTAGCAACGCAATACGTCACAGCGTTGAACATCATCCATTACTCACATGACCGTTACAGCTACGAAGCGTCACTGATGGCACTGATGGATCGCGACGTGCACCGCACGATGGCGTGTGGTATTGCAGGTCTGTCTGTTGTCGCAGACTCTTTGGCAGCAATTAAATACGCGACCGTGAAACCTGTTCGTGATGAAGATGGCATCGCCGTTGATTTTGAAATCGAAGGTGATTATCCAAAATTTGGTAACAATGATGCCCGTGTTGATGACATCGCTTGTGATCTGGTTGAGCGCTTCATGAAGAAAATTCAGAAGATGCACACCTACCGCGAAGCAGTGCCAACTCAATCGATCCTAACGATCACATCTAACGTGGTTTACGGCAAAAAAACGGGTAATACACCAGATGGCCGTCGCGCAGGTATGCCTTTTGGCCCGGGTGCAAACCCAATGCACGGTCGTGATGAAAAAGGGGCGGTTGCGTCTTTGGCATCGGTATCTAAACTGCCGTTTGCTTACGCGAAAGATGGTATTTCTTACACCTTCTCAATTGTGCCTAACGCACTGGGTAAAGATGAATTAAGTCAGAAGAAAAACCTAGCTGCGCTAATGGATGGTTACTTCCATCACGAAGCAAGCAACGAGGGCATTGCGATTGAAGGTGGTCAACACCTTAACGTCAACGTTCTAGACCGAGAGATGTTATTGGATGCGGTTGAACATCCAGAGAAATACCCTCAGTTGACGATTCGAGTGTCTGGTTATGCGGTACGTTTTAACTCTCTAACGACAGAGCAACAGCAAGACGTCATCACTCGTACCTTCACGAGTAAGATATAAACACAGTCCATCAAGCACTCAGAAAGTTTAAATAATTAGCTTGTAAATATGCATTGCCCGCCTCTCTTTTCTACCTGGGAGAGGCGGGCTTTTTTTTAAAATCACACATTAGATGAAAATTAATAGGTAGTATCCTTTCGCTAACAATACATTCAGCAAACGATTCAATTTCTTATTGATTCATCAAAATACATCAATTAGACGACTATTTTTCCATCGTGTATGTAAAACCACATCGTTCACTGGTTGTTATTGGTGTCACAAAACACGATAATATCAAGATCGGATTTTAAGAACGTAATAACTATGACCGAATATGTTTTGTTGTTGGTCGGCACTGTGCTGGTGAACAACTTTGTACTGGTGAAGTTTTTGGGC